>NZ_DIEJ01000195.1:0-27586 GCF_002418565.1 Achromobacter sp. UBA5777
GTATCCGCCGAAAACGGCGGGAAGATAAACACCAGCATAAACGAGCCGATGATCATAAAAGGCAGCGCAGCGGTAAAGCCGTCGCGGATGGCAATCACATACTTTTGCTGACCGAGCTTCGCGGCCAGCGGCGTAATTGACTGCTCAATCACCGCGACCATGGATTGATATAACGAACTCATGTGAACACCTTTTAGTGTGCCGCTTCGATGAGCGACAGAGCATAGTCCAGTACTTTATCGCCACGCTGCATGCCGTAATCCATCATGTCGATGGGCTGCACCGGAATGCCTTGCGTCGCTGCCTTGTCTGAGAGCGTCTTTAACATGTATTTCACTTGCGGTCCGAGAAGCACCACCTGATAGTGCGGAAACTGCGTATCAAATTCGGATACGCCATACGCATCTATCTTCACGGGCAAGCCCCGTTCTTTTGCAACATCGATCATTTTGCTGACCAGCAGGCTGGTGGACATCCCGGCAGAGCAGCACAGCATAATCTTGAACATCGACAACCATCCTCAAAATGTAAAAAGTTATTGCGAGGATGATTGGACATGATACGGAAACCGGTTTCCATTTATAAAAGACAGAAGTGTGATAACCATCAAGATCCAATACTTATGAGGCTAATTAACCGGATGTGGGTCACATAATTTGGCTGTTTTGGCATCAAATTGAGTGGAAACGGAAAATCGGTTTCCATGGAAAACGGAAACGGATATACTCCGTTCTGGCTATAATGTGAGCCGTAGCGGTGATGGAAATTACAGACGCCAGTTGCGTCTGACAGGGGAGAGAGATGTCTACAATCAACGATGTATCGCGTCTGGCCGGGGTGTCCAAAGCCACGGTATCACGGGTGTTGAGCGGGTCGCGTGGCGTTAAAGAAGCCAGCCGCCAGGCTGTTCTGAAAGCGGTGGACGAGCTGAACTATCGTCCCAACGTGATCGCCCAGTCGCTGCTCAGCCAGTCGACGGGCTGCATTGGGGTGATTTGCGCGCAGGAAAACATTAACCAGACCACCGGTTACCTGTACGCGCTGGAAAAACACCTCAGCCAGCATCAAAAACATCTGCTGCTGCGTTTTGCACACACAAAAACAGAAGTGATGAACGCCCTTGAAGAACTCTCCTGCGGCTTATGTGATGACATTCTGGTGATTGGCGCGCGTTTCCCGCTGGACGTGGACATGGACAACGTGATTCTGGTCGACTGTATGGAAGCCGATAACGCCAACAGCATTCAGTTCGACCACGCCTTCGCGGCTGAAACGGCCTGTAACTACCTCACCAGCCAGGGACGTCGCCAGATAGCGCTGATCCACCCGCACGGCAGCGGCTTTGCCGATCAGGTGCTGCTGGGCTACAAACACGCGCTGGAGAAAAACTTCCTGCCCTTTAATCGCAACCTCGTGTTTATGGACGCGACTTCATCGTCCGTTGCGCTTCAGGAATTACTCAACAACGCGTCCACGCTGAACTTTAACGCGCTGCTGGTGGCGGATGAGCAGGAAGCCCAGCGGGTGATCCCGCAGTTACAGGCGTTTAATAAATCGGTACCGGAAGACATCATGGTCTTTAGCCTCGGCGGTTCGCTGCATCTGCCGGGTGTTCCGGTGATCCCGGCCATTGAGTATTCCATGGATGCCATGGCGGCGCGCATCGTGAGCTGGCTGACGGAGAAAACACAAATGCTCGGGTCCTACGTTCTGCGCGGGGATTTGATTATTCCGGATGTGCGGAAGCGTTAAACGTGTGATGTAGGCCGGGTAAGCGCAGCGCCACCCGGCGCTCAACCCTCAGTAATCTTCCATACAATCCACCTGACTTACTGCATCCCAGTAGGCGTCCAGGTTGTCACGCTTCACGGCGGTGATGGCGTTTTTGATCAGCAGCTGATTGGCCTCAGACGACAAAATCATCGCCTGCCAGGCCTTATCGCTCTGCTTTTTCTGCGGGGTACAGGTTTTCTTCACATCTTTCAGGACCTGCTGTTTTATCTGGGCCTCTTTCTCCGGAGTGCTCTTCTCCTGCGCGTGAACAAACGCAGCGAAAATCAGGCAAACGAGCAGGCAAACCAGGTGTGCAGATTTCATCGAAACCTCCTTTGAAAGTCACATGCTTCCCCTGAAATATATCGTTACATTCATCAACGCGATTCAAGCCAAAAGTATGAATTTACGCATTCTGCGTGCGGGATCCGAACGCCAGTGCAATGCCATAGCTTACTAACACCGCGAGACTCATTTTCAGCATCGTTTCTCCGCCGATACCGGCAAGAGGCGCTGCGATCCCGCCGAATAAAAACATCAGCATGCCCAGAATGGCTGACGCTGTGCCGGACTCCTTCGCGTCGACTGCGCTCATCGCTTCTGAACCCGCAATGGTGCTGATCCCGCTGTTAAATGCGACGGTGAAAAAGAGTGCAATCAGTGCCGGAACGGAAAGCTGCATCCACGCAAAGAGCAACGTCAGCCCCGCGCAGGTTACGGCCAACACCAGGCCTATTTGCATTAACCCTTCCGCCGGGTGTCGGCGTGCCAGACGGGAGAAAATCAGCGCTGAGACGATCAGGCCGATACCGTTCACACCGAACAGCAGGCTGAACTGCATGGCGCTCAGGCCATATTCGTTTTGCATCACAAAGGAGGATGCCCCGATATAGGCGAACAGCCCCGCCAGCATGAAGGCCTGGATCAGGCAGTAGCGCATAAAGCGACGATTTTTAAGTACCGTCCTGGCGGTTTGCGTCAGCGATCCCCCGCCCTGTTTCTCTGTGAGGGACTCGCGGATAAAAAGCTGGCTGGCGATCAGCAGCGCCAGACCCGCCCCTGCCATTACCCAGAACAGCATCCGCCAGTCGAAATGCGACGCGATATAGCCACCGAGTACCGGGGACACCACGGGCGCGATGCCGTTGACCGTCATCAGTAGGGCAAAAAACTGCGTTAGCATCGTGCCATGATAGTTATCACGGGCGATGGAGCGGGCAAGTACGGAGCCGCCCGCCCCGGCAACGCCCTGCACAAATCGCCAGCCGATCAGGGCGTAAATATTCTGCGTGCTGGCACAAAGCACTGAAGCCAGTACAAACAGCAAAAGTGAGAACAGCAGCGGCGTTTTACGTCCGATGCGATCGCTTAGCGGGCCGAAAAAAAGTTGTCCCAGCCCCAGGCCAATCAGCGCCGAGGTAAGAGAAAGCTGCGTCAGCGTTGTGGAGGTGTTGAGCTGGGTGGCGATCTCCGGCAGCGCCGGAAGATAAAAATCGGAACACAGCGGCCCGATCGCCGTCAGCAGGCCAAGGATGGCCGCGAAAGAAAAAGAGAGTTTTGCCATAGGTATTTACTCTGATGGCCGGGCAACGTTGCGCCGCCCGGCAGTGATGTTACTGAATCCCGCCGCCCAGCGACTGCCACAGCGTGATGCGGTTTTCCAGGTCGGTTTGCTGCAAGGCAATCAGTGATTCCTGCGCCGACCACAGCGACCGCTGCGCGGTGAGCACCGTCAGATAATCGCCTGCGCCAGCCTTGTAACTGCGCGTCGCCACATCCAGCGTTTTTTGCTCCGCCGCCACGTATTCACGCTGGGCATCAAGCTGTTCACTCAACGTTTCGCGCCGGGCCAGCGCGTCGGCCACGTCCTTAAACGCGCTCTGGATGGTTTTCTCATAGGTCGCAATTAACCCTTTTTTCTCGGCTTCCGCATAGCGCAGCTGCGCCATATTGTTGCCGCCGCTGAACAGCGGCAGGGTGATGGACGGCGCAAACGACCAGACCTTCATCCCGTGGCTGAACAAGGACGACAGCGAATCGCTGCCGACGCCCGCGCTGGCGGTGAGCGAGATGGTCGGGAAGAAGTTGGCGCGCGCCGCGCCGATGTTGGCGTTGGCGCTGCGCAAGCGGTTCTCGGCCTGGCGGATGTCGGGTCTTACGACAAGCAGCGACGACGGCAGGCCGGGACTGAGCGCATCGAACTGGCCCGCGGCCTCAATCGGCGGCCCAACGGTCATCTCCCGCTGCAGGTCTTCGCCCACCAGCACCCACAGACGGTTCCAGTGCGCCGCCGTGGCGCGCTGCCACTCGGCGAGCTGGGTCTGCGCCTGCGTCAGCAGGATGGCCGACTGCTCGAAGTCGACCAGCGAGGTCACGCCAGCGTCCAGCCGGTCCTTGGCGACGCGCAGCGCATAGCTGCGGGTTTCGACCGTGCGCTGCGCCAGCGCGATGCCTTCCTCGCCCGCCCGGGCGTCGTAATAGGTCGAGGCCACGTTCGCAATCAGCGACAGACGGAACGCCCGCCGCCCTTCCACGGTCGCCAGGTATTGCTGCAATGCGGAGGCCGTCAGGTTGCGGATGCGCCCCCAGAAATCCAGCTCGAAGGACGAGACCATCACCTGGGCGCTGAACTGGTTGAACTGCACCGTCTGCCGCGAGCCCGCCAGCGCCGGATCCAGTACGGTCAGCGGCTGCTGGTTGCGCGACGCGGCCGCGCCGGCATCCAGTTGCGGCAGCTGGTTGGCACGTTCGATGCGGTAGAAAGCGCGCGCCTGCTCGATCCGGGCCGTGGCTGCGGCCAGATCCTGATTCAGTTCCAGCGACCGGGCGATCAGGCGCTTGAGCTGCGGATCGCCGAAGAACTGCTCCCACGTGACGTCCTGCACCGCCACGGCATCCGGCGGAACTTCGCCGGGAAACACCGCAGGCGTCGCGACTTCCGGTTGGCGGTGCTCCGGCGCAAAATTGCAGGCGGCCAGCCCCCAGCCCATCAGCGCCAAGATGGCAATGCGCACCGGCCTCATGGGTTCTCTCCCCGCTCTTCGGCCTTGGCCGGAACGCTGGCAGCAGGCGTGGACCCGGGCTTGGCCGCATTCTTGCGCGGCCCCGACCAGCGCCGCGCAACCATGTAGAACAGCGGCGTGAAGAACACACCAAACAGCGTGGCGGTCAGCATGCTGCCCATCACGCTGGTGCCCACCGCCTGACGGCTGGCCGCGCCGGCGCCGGTGGCCAGCACCAGCGGCAGCATGCCCAGCACGAACGTGATGCTGGTCATGATGATGGGACGCAGACGCTGCCGGGCGGCATCGACCACCGCCTCCTTGCGGTCGCGCCCTTCCAGCTCCTCTTTCAAGGCGAACTCCACGATCAGGATGCCGTTCTTGGCAGCCAGGCCAATGATCGTGACCAGCCCGATATTGAAATAGATGTCCGCCGACATGCCCCGCCCCAGCGTGAACGCGGCCGCGCCCAGAATGCCGAACGGCAGGATCAGCAAGACGGACACCGGCACGGACCAGCTTTCGTAGAGCGCCGACAGCAGCAGGAACACCACGATCAGCGACAGGCCCAGTAGCAACGCCACCTGATTGCCCGCCTGGCGTTCTTCGTACGCCGTGCCGGTCCATTCATAGGTGATGCCTTGCGGCAGGACGCGTCCGGCAATGGCTTCCATCTCGGCCAGCGCCACGCCGCTGGAGCGCCCGGCGGCGGCCTCGCCCGAGATGGTGATGGACGGAAAGCCGTTGTAGCGTTCCAGCTGCTGCGGCCCGTCGATCCAGCGCATCCGCGAGAACGCCGAGAACGGCACCATCTCGCCCCGGTTGTTCGGCAACTGCAAGGCGGCAATGTCCTGCGGCTGCATGCGCTGGTCGGCCTCGGCCTGGATGAACACCCGCTGCACCGAACCGTCGAGCAGGAAGTCGTTGACGTAGTTCGACCCGAACGCCAGCGTCAGCGCCTGGTTGACCTGCGCGACCTGCAGCCCCAATGCGCGTGCGTGCACCCGGTCGATCTCGACATACAGGCGCGGTCCCGGCGGCATGCCGTCCAGCCGCACGCCGGTCAGCACCGGGCTGGCCGCGGCGGCCGCGATCATGGCCGCGCCGGTGGCGGCCAGACCCGCGCCACCCTGCGCGGTGCGGTCCTGCACCTTCATGGAAAAGCCCGACGCGTTGCCCATCGACGGGATAGGCGGCGGATTCAGCGCGAAGATCATCGCCTGCGGAATCGACCGGAACGCCAGGTTGCTGCGCCCGACCAGCGCGTCGACGGCCTCGGCCCGATCGGTGCGCTCGCTCCACGGGTGCAGGTCCACGAACGACAGCGCCGCCGTCTGCCCCTGGCCGAAGAAGTTGAACCCGACCACCGACGCCACGTTGCGCACGGCCGGCAACTGGCGCAGCTGGCTTTCGGCCTGCTGCACGGCGGCCTCGGTCTGGTCGGCCGTGGTGCCGGGCGCGCCGGTGTACGACACGAAGAAGTAGCCTTGGTCTTCCAGCGGCAGATAGCCGCCCGGCAGGCGCGAGAACAGAAACACCGTCAGGCCGCAGACGCCCAGGAATATCAGCATCCAGCGCAGCGGCCGCACCAGCATGTGTTCGACCGCGCGCACGTACTGGCGTGTCATCGCGTCAAAGCCGTTATTGAACTTGTCGAAGACCCACTGCTTGCCCTTCGAGATCCGGCCTTTGGGCGGCTTGCCGTCCGGCAGCTTGAGCAGCGTGGCGCACAACGCGGCGCCCAGCGACAGCGCCAGCACGGTCGACACGACGATCGCCACGGACAGCGTGATGGAGAACTGGCGGTAGATGGCGCCGCTGGAACCGGGAAACATCGCCATCGGCACGAACACCGCCACCAGCACCAGCGTGCTGGCGATGATCGGCCCCCACACCTGGCCGACCGCCTTGCGCGTGGCCTCGGGCGCGGAAATCTTCTCGTCCTGCATGATCCGCGCCACGTTTTCCGACACCACGATGGCGTCATCGTTCAGCACCCCGATCGCCACCACCATGCCAAAGAGCGACAGCAGGTTGATGGACGCGCCAAACAGGAACAGGCCCGCGCACGTCCCGATCAGCGCGATCGGCACGATCAGCGTGGGGATCAGCGTGCTGCGCCAGCTTTGCAGGAACAGGAACACCATTGCCGTGACCAGCAACAGCGCCTCGACCATGGTGACCAGCACCGAGCTGATGGACGTGGTGATGAAGGGCGTGGTGTCGAACGGCACCGTCCAGCCCACGCCCATCGGAAACACGGGCTCCAGCTCGGCCATGCGCTGCCGCACCTGCCGTGCCACGTCCAGCGCGTTGGCGTCGTTGGCCAGCTGAATGGCGATGCCGGCGGCCTCCTTGCCGTTGACGCTGAGCCGGAAGTTGTAGCTTTCGTTGCCCAGCTCCACCCGTGCCACGTCGCCCAGCCGCACCAGCGAGCCGTCGTTGTTAACCCGCAGGATGACCTGCCGGAATTGCTCGGGCGTGGAAAAGCGGCTCTGCGCCACGATCTGCGCGTTGAAGTCCGCCCCGCGCGCCAGCGGCAGGTCACCCAGCGATCCGCCGATCGTCTGCGCATTCTGTTCCTGCACCGCACGCATCGCGTCGCTGGCCGACATCTGAAAGCTGGCCAGCTTGCGTTCGTCCAGCCAGATCCGCATCGCGTACGACGAGCCGAACAGCTGCACGTCGCCCACCCCGCGGATGCGGCGCAACTCGTTGAGGATGTTGTTGGAGGCGAAATTGCCCATCTCGACGGCGCTGACGTTGCCGCTTTCCGATTGCAGCGCCAGCAGCATCAGGAAGCCGGACGACGCCTTGGTCACCGCGACGCCAAGCTGGCGGACTTCCTGCGGCAGCCGGGGTTCGACCCGGCTCAGGCGGTCCTGCACCTGGCTGCGGGCCACGTCCAGGTCCGTGCCCGGCTGCAGCGTCACCGTGATCTGCGACGTGCCGTTGGCGCGGCTGACCGACGCCATGTACAGGAAGTTGTCGACCCCGTTCATCTCCTCCTCGATGATGGAGGTGACCGTGCGGTCGATGGTGGTGGTGTCGGCGCCCCGGAAGGTCGCCTGGATCGTGATCGAAGGCGGCGCGATGTTCGGGTACTGCTCCACCGGCAGCAGCACCACCGCGATCAGGCCGAACAGCAACAGGAACAACGCCACCACCCAGGCGAATACCGGCCGCAAGACGAAGAATGAGCCCATGACCGACTCCGCTAGGGTTTCGCGGCTTGCTGTTCGACCGGGTCAACCTGTTGGCCTGGCCTTATCTTGTGCCAGCCATCCACGACCACTTTCTCCCCTGGTTCAAGGCCGCGGCGCACCAGCCAGCTTCCTGAGATCTGCTCGCCCACCTCGATCTGCCTGGGCACCGCCGTGTTGTCGGGCCCGATGACGAACACGGTGGCCGTATCGCCGTTCAGCCGCGCCGCCCGCGCGGGAATCAGGACGCCATCCTGGCGCACGCCGACGAGTATCTGACCGTTGACGAACTGGCCGGGCAGCAACTCACGCTTGGCATTGTCGAAACGGGCGCGGATGGTCTGCGCGCCGGTGGTCCGGTCGACGCTCAGGTCCGCAAAATCCACGACGCCGGTCTCGCCAAACTCACGGCCGTTGGCCAGCGTAAGCCGCACCGGAAACGTGTTGCCCGCCGTCGCCAGCGCGCCGGAACGCGCGTAGTCGGTCAGGTCCATGATGGCGGTGTTGGACTTGGTGAACGTGGCGCTGATCGGCGACAACTGGTTGACCTGCGCCAGCAGCGTGGCCGCCGATGCGCTGACCAACGCCCCTTCGGTGACCAGCGCGCGGCCCACGCGACCGGCGATGGGCGCCCTGACCGTGCAGCGGTCCAGCCGCAACTGCGCCAGCGTGACCGCGGCCTGCGCATCGGCCACATTGGCCTGAGCCTGCCCCAGCGCCGCCAGCGCGGCTTCGTATTCCTGCGCGCTGACCGCCTGACGCTGCACCAGCGGACGGAACCGGTCCGTGACCGAGCGCGCATTCTTCTGCACGGCCTGCGCACGCTGCAGCATGGCGTTGGCCTGCGCCAGCTGCGCCTTGTAGTCGCTGGGGTCTATCTGGAACAGCGGATCGCCGGCCTGTACGTCGCTGCCTTCGGTGTACAGCAGTTTCTCGACGATGCCGTCAACGCGCGCCCGCACTTCAGCGGTGCGAATCGGCTCGATCCGCCCGGGCAGGTCCACGTTCAGGTCGACCGGCTGGCGGCCGACGGTCATCACGAACACCTTCATCGGCGCGATGGTGACGGCCGCCGCGTCATTCCGGTCACCACATCCCGCCAATGCAAGCGTCCAGGCGCCCAAGGCATACAACATGACACGACGGACATTGCTGCTTACTTGCGTCATCCACTACTCCCAGGCGGTCGGACTCGGGGTCTCGCGCTGCCCTCACCTCATGGCGGAGGCAAGAGCCTTACTTGGACAGCTTGTATGCGGAACAGCTTATGGGTGGACACCTTGCGGGCGCGCCTGGGCGCGCCGGACTGACGGACGTGCAGCTTATGAAGCGAGGGCGCAGCAAGGCACCATGGGGTTATCGCGTTGAAGTCGGAGAGTGCCGCCGATCGGGAAAAGTCCGACCCAGGCGGAACCTGCCCAATTAAGGCCAGGCTGGCTCTGGCCCAGCGTGGGCCGGGCGCCATGCAAAACGAACAAGACCATCGACTTTCGCACAAGCATCCTTTATGTCGTTGACGAGGAAGACTGGCTGAAATAGGGCTGCATGGTCGAGCGGCGGATGGGGAATCCGCTTGCGAGCGCTGGCACGGTATGTGCTGAGCGCGGCGCGAAAGCACAGCTTAAGTAGCGATCGCGCTTAGTGCAAGCTTTTCTCGTTTGCTCCGTTGGCGAACGGAAACGAATGTGAAGCGTTGGGAACGGGTGTCGCAGGACAGGGGGAAGGGGAAAAGTGCCCCGGCTCAGTCCTCCCCGGCGCAGTTGTTGCAAGACCAAACAATTAGGATCAAAAAGATTGACTCGTAGGGAGACGAGACGGGAAGTGGCGACAAGGGCATGTGCCGGCCACTTCCCAACACGGACGCATCACCCGCGCAATCGCAGCTTGCGCACCACTTCGAGCAGGTCGTCCAGCGACACGGGCTTGCTGATGTGGGCGGAAAAGCCCGCGCTGACGGCTTCGCGCATGTCTTCCTTGGCGCCAAAACCGGTCAGCGCGATGGACGGCAGGTCGCCGCCGCCGTCCTTCTCGCGAATGGTGCGCATCAGCGTATAGCCGTCCATTTCAGGCATGCCGATGTCCGACAGCATCAGGTCGAAGCGCGCGGTTTCCAGGATTTCCAACGCCTGCCGGCCGTTGGAGGCGGCCGTCACTTCGGCGCCTTCCATGTCCAGCAGCTCGTGCATGATGTGCAGGACGTCCTCGGAGTCATCGACCAAAAGCACCTTCAGCCCTTCCAACGGCATGTCGGCGTTGGCTTGCGGCGCGTCCTCGGTTTCAAGGGAACCGGCCAGATCCAGCCACACGGTGAAGCGCGCGCCGAGTCCCACGCCATCGGAATGGACCTGAATCGTGCCGCCATGCGCACCCACCAGCTCGCTGACAACCGCCAGACCGATGCCCAGTCCGGAGCTGGCGCCCGTCTTCTGGCGGACATCGCCCTGGCTGAACATGTCGAACACGCGGCCGATGAACAGCGGGTCGATGCCCTGGCCCGTGTCGGCGACTTCCAGTTTCAAGCGGTTGTCCTCGACGGCCAGCTTGAGCGCGACGGAACCGCCCTCGGGCGTGAACTTGATCCCGTTGTTCAGCAGGTTCCAGATCACCTGTTCGATGCGCACGGGATCCGCATCCAGGTAAATCGCCAGCGCGGGATCAAAGTCGCTGCGCAGATCGATGCCGGCCGAAGCCGCCACGGGCTTGAGCACCTCGAGGATGTTCTTCGCAATGGCCACGACGTCGATGATCGATTTATTCAGCGCCAGCTTGCCCGTTCGAACGCGCGAAAGATCCAGCAGATCGTCGATGATGCGGGCTTGGCCCTTGACCGAACGCTGGATCAGGTCCGTGGCACGCGCGGCGGGGCCGAAATTGCGGACGGCCGGCGTGCGGGCCAGCAGCTCGGCATTGAGCTGGATCAGATTGAGCGGGTGCTTCAGTTCGTGCGACACGACCGCAAAGAATTCGTCTTTCAGCACGCTATCCGCGTGCGCGCGGTCCAGGCGCGACTCCTGCTCGGCGTCGCGCAATTTCAGGTCCGTCACGTCGCGCACGATCTTGGCGAACCCCTGATACACAGGGTCATCCATCCGGTTCACGCCGCCCGTGCAGAATACCAGGCTGCCATTCTTGCGCTTGTGCCAGCGTTCGTCAGGGGCATAGCCGATCTTCCTGGCGCGATTCAGTTCATGCTCGGGTCTGCCGGCCGCGATGTCCTCGTCGGTGAAGATGATCGCAATGGGCTTGCCTTCCGCCTCGGCGCTGGTGTAGCCGAACATCAGCTCGGCGCCGATGTTCCAGTTGGTGATGATGCCTTCGTTATCCAGCGTCATGATGCCGAAGTCGCGCGCGCTTTCAGTCATCAGCTTCAAATGGGCCTCGCCAAGCCGGACGCTTTCTTCTGCCTTGCGCCGGTCCGTGATGTCGATGAACGTGAGGACCGCGCCTTCGATGCGATGGTCACCGCTCCGGTACGGCAGCAGCCGCGCCAGATACCAACGGTCCGTCGTGCTGTGCACCTCGCGCTCCAAGGGGCGCAGCAGTTCAAACACGCCGGCGGCATCCTTGGCCAGGTCCGGGTACTCCAGACGATGCGTGATGTCGAGCACCGAACGTCCGGCGTCGCTCGGAATCACATTGAAGATGTCGGCCGCGCGGGGAGTGAACCACTGGATGCGCATCATGCGATCCACGAACACTGTGGCAATGTCGGTGGACGCGATCAGGTTTTGCAGGTCGTCATTGATCTTCGCGGTTTCATCGACCTTGGCCTTCAGTTCCGCATTGACCGTGATCAGCTCCTCGTTGACGGACTGCAGCTCTTCCTTGCCGGTCTCCAATTCTTCCGTGGTGGAGCGCAACTCTTCGTTGATGGCCTGTAGCTCTTCGTTGGAGGCCTTCAGTTCTTCGGTGGAGGTTTCCGCCTGCTCGATGGTCGCCTGCAACTGGCCCCTGGTGCGTTGGAGTTCGGCCTCCAGTTGCGTCAGTACCACGGCCGAGCCCGTCGCGGGGCTGACAACACCCTCTGCGCTCATGATGTCCTCGACTTCCTCGAACAGCACAAGCAGGTAATCGCTGGCCGACTCCTCATGCCGGAATGGCCGCACCACCATGTTGACGTAGGTCTGGCGCTCGCCCAACGTCATTTTCACGCGCCGCGCCTCGACGCTCTTTCGCGAATGCAGGGCCTGAAACATCGCAGTGCGCAATTCCGTGCGCAATTCCGGATGCACCGACAAGGGCAGATTGCGGGAAGGTTCGCCGCCCGGATGGCGCAGGAAGCGGCCTGCCCGCTCCGAGATGTGCACGATGTCGCTGTGGGCGTCGACGATGACACTGGGCGGCGCAAACATTTCGAGCGCACGCTGATGCACAGCGGCATACGAGACCTTGGGCTGGCGAGCCGGCGCCGCCGAGGCGTGCACCGGCCGAACGTGATTAATTCTCCCGTCGGTCAGTTCGGGCATGCCGCTCAGTTGCGACGGCGTTTCCCGAGCGATATAGATGCGGTGGCGCTTGTCCACCACCTGAAAAAGCTGCGGGCACGCATCGGCCGATTCGGAACTGCCGAGGAAAAGATAACCGCCCGGCTTCAATGCGAAGTGAAACATGCGCAACACGTCGCGCTGCACTTCACGGTCCAGGTAGATCAAGAGGTTGCGGCAACTGACCAGATCCAGCTTCGAGAACGGTGGATCGCGCAGGATGTTGTGCACGGCAAACAGCACCCGCTCGCGGATTTCCTTCTTGACGCAGTACTCGTTGTCCTGCTCGCTGAAGAAGCTTTGCAGCATGGCTTCAGGCACGTCGCCCTTGATTGCCATCGGATAAGCCGCCGCCCGGCCCACGGCTAGCGCCGATTCGTCGATGTCGGTGGCAAACAACTGGATCTTGGGCGGGTGGGTCAACGCATCGGCCCGCGCGCTCATCAGCATGGCCAGCGAATACGCCTCTTCACCTGTAGAACAACCGGCAACCCAGGCGCGGAACGCCACGTCCGGCGTGTTGCTCAGCGACTTCAGCAGCTTGGGCAGCACGAATTCATCCAGATTGGCGAAAGCTTCCATGTCCCGGAAAAACTGCGTGACGCCAATGAGCATATCGGACAGCAGTTTAGGGGTCTCGTCGATGCGTTCCTGAAGCAGCTTTCCGTATTCGGGCAAGGTTGACACGCCCGTGACCTGCATGCGGCGCTCGATTCGGCGAAGCACCGTGGCCTTCTTGTAGTGGCGGAAATCGTGCGCCGTGCGTGCGCGCAAGAGGGCAAGAATGTCCCGCAACGCGTTGCGCTCCTGTTGCGCCCCGTCCGTCACCTGCTCGGCATCCGCGGCGCCGGAGGCCTCAGCCTCGGTCAGCGGCGGCAGATGGATGCTGTCCATGTTTTTCGCGATCTGCTTGAGACGCTGCGGCATGGTGGACACAGGCAGCACAATGTCCACCATGCCAGTGGAAATTGCATTGCGCGGCATGGTTCCGTGCTCTGCTTCCTCGGGCAACTGCGCGAACGTCACGCCGCCCTGTTCCTTGATGCGGGCAAGGCCCACCGATCCGTCGGACCCGCCTCCCGACAGCACGATGCCCACGGCACGGTTCGTATGCACATCGGCCAGCGTGCGGAAAAATTCGTCGATGGCAATCTGGCGGCCTTCCGGCCGGCTGGCCCCCGGCGAGATACGCAGATAGCCATCATTCATCGACAGCGAGGCTGCCGGGGGAATCACGTAGACGTGATCGCGCAGGATCGGCACGGGCTTGGTGACCTGCCTGACCGGTAACTCCGTGCTTGCCTGCAGAATCTTGTCGAGAATGCTTTCGTGGTCGGGAGACAGATGCACCACGACAACGAACGCCATGCCGGGCTTGGCCGGCATGTTGGAGAAGAAAGTCTTGAGCGCGTCGATCCCCCCGGCCGAAGCCCCCAGCCCGACCACCGGGAAGCTCAGGTCGCTGCGGGCGACTCCCGGTTTGTTGTTGGGAACGGACGGCGATTCGGACATTTTTAGCCTGTGGTTGCGTGCGTGGGAGTATCCGCCATGATACAGCCGCCAGTTTGCGTCAGGTGCGGTAAAAGCCGTCTCAAAGACAGATGTTCGCCGTCGTTGCGCAGCGTCTTCAACTCAATCGATGGGCCCGGGCGGCAGCATCCGCTTGTGCGCCGTGGCGCGGTACTGGCGTTCGATGACCGCGACCGCGTCTTCAGCAACCTCCTCGCCCTCCAGATACCCGTCGATCTGCGCGTATGTCACGCCGTACGCGTCCTCATCAGGACGCAACGGCCGCAACGATTCCAGATCGGCGGTAGGCACCTTGAGCACCAGCCGGTCCGGCGCGCCCAGCAGCGACCCCAGCGCCCGCACCCGCCGCTTGGTCAGACCGCGCAGGGGCAGCACGTCCGCCGCGCCATCACCATGCTTGGTGAAAAACCCCATCAAGGCTTCGGCGGCCTGGTCCGTGCCGATCACCAGGCAATCAAGCGCGCCCGCAATGGCGTATTGGGCAATCATGCGCTGCCGCGCCTTGATGTTGCCCGCGCCGAAATCCTCGGCTGCCTCGTCCGCGTATTCAAGGCCGGCGGCGCGCAGAGCCTCGCGTTGCGCATCCACGGCGGGCTTGATGTCGATTCGCATACGGCGATCAGGCGCGATGAAATCCAGCGCCTGCGCCGCGTCTTCCTCGTCGCGCTGCTCGCCGTAGGGCAAGCGCACCGCCACGAATGTGGCCGGTTTCCCCTGGCCGCGGACGCGCTCGACGGCAAGCTGCGCAATCCGCGCTGCCACCGTGGAATCCACCCCGCCGCTGATTCCCAGGACATAACCTGCGCGGCCTGACTGCATCAGGTAGTCGGCGAGGAAGGCAATGCGCCTTTCCAGCTCTTCGGTCGCGTCGAAGTCCGGGGTTACTCCCAGTTCTCCGGCGATGGCATCCCGCAAGCGCAAGGGGGTGTTACCTGAGTTCATTTTTACTTCTCCACGTTGGCGCATCGAAGCAGCAATCAGCGTTCCTGCGTTCAACTAACGCCCGGCTCGGCGCCCGGCATTGCTCGGGAACGGCACTTGCTCGCGGTTTGATGTTTCATTGTCGGAGGCGCCACGATGGACCCGGACTGGTCGACGATGTTTTCGTTTTCGCTCTCGCCGCTAGAGATTCTCATCCGCGGGACGATCGTCTATTGGTTTATCTTCGTGCTGCTGCGGCTGGCCGGCCGGCGCGACGTCGGCTCGCTGGGCGTGGCCGACATGCTCGTGCTGGTTCTAATCGCCGATGCGGCGCAGAACGCAATGGCGGGCGAGTACAAGTCCATTCTGGACGGGATGGTCCTGATTTCCACGATCATCGGTTGGACCGTGCTGGTCGACCGGGTAGGCTACTTTTTCAAGCCGCTTGGCCGCCTGCTCGAGTCGGACCGCGTATGCCTCGTGCGCGACGGCGTGATCGCCAAGCGCGCGCTGCGCCGCGAATACCTGACGGAAGACGAGCTGATGAGCCAGCTCCGGCTGAAAGGCGTCCTCGAGGTTTCCGAGGTGCGCCGCGCCTATATGGAGCCGGATGGAGATATCAGCGTCATCAAGCGCCGGGCGCACAACCGCTTTCGCCGGACCTAGCACCGCGATACCCGCTGCCGATTCGGCGGTATTCCCGCCCCCGCCCCAGCAGCGCCGAACCACGGCCCTTACGGCATCGTGTGCGCGTCCTCGGTCAGCACCTGCATCAGCGCCTCGACGGAGTACGGCTTCTGCATGACCGGGAATCCCAACGCCCGCGGCCCCGCCATCGCATCGCTGTAGCCGCTCGCCAGCACGATCCGGATGCCCGGCCAGCGTTCTCGGATGCGGCGGGCGAGATCCATGCCGTTCATGCCGGGCAGCACCAGATCCAGAATCGCCAGCTCGAAGCCACCGTCGCGCTGTTCCAGTTCGTGCAGCGCTTTCTCGGCATCCACCGACCAGGTGAGATCCTGACCCAGTTCCGCCAGCCACGCCGACACCACCTCGCCGACCATGCGGTTGTCTTCCACCAGCAGCACCTGGCGGCGCACCGGCACGTTGAGGATGACGCCGGCGGCAGGCGTCTCGACCACCTCGCCGGGGGACGTCACGGCCGGCAGGTAGAGCGTGAACGTGGTGCCCTTGCCAACCGTGCTGTCCACCGTCACATCGCCGCCGGACTGCTGCACGAAGCCCTGCACCTGGCTCAGCCCAAGGCCAGAGTTCTCATGCTGGCCTTTGGTGGTGAAAAAAGGCTCGAACACGTGCGCCAGCACGCCGGGCGCGATACCCGCGCCGGTGTCCTGCACGGACAGGGCCACATGCGGGCCATGGAGTTTGGTATGGCCTTCCAGTTCCGACGCGTCCGGCACAACCTTAGCCAATATCTTGAGTTGGCCGCCAGCCGGCATAGCGTCGCGCGCATTGATGATCAGATTGAGCAACGCTGATTCAAGTTGCCCGGGGTCCGCGAAGATCGTGCAGTCGCCCGGCCCGAACTCGTAACTGATCGCCACGTGCGATCCGACCGAGGTCTCGAAGAGCTGGCGCATCGACGCCAGGCTGTCACGCACGTCAAACGCGTGCGGCTGTAGCGGCTGCCGCTTGGCATAGGCAAGCAACTGCCGGGTCAGCTGGGCCGCCTTTTCGGTGGTGTCGATGATGATGCCCACGTAGCGCATCAGCGAGGGGGGAAGCTCGGGATAGCGCTTGATGAATTCGGCGGAAAAGCGGATCGCGGTCAGGAAATTGTTGAAGTCGTGCGCGACGCCGCCGGTCAGGCGGCCGATGGCTTCCATGCGCTGAGCGTGATGCATGGAATCGCGGGCTTCCTGCAGTTGCTCATGCCGCTCCTTCTGTTCGGTGATGTCGCGGGTGATCTTGGCGTAGCCGACGAGGACGCCCCGGTCGTCATGGACGGGATCGATGACCACGGTGCACCAGAAGGTGCTGCCGTCCTTGCGGACCCGCCATCCTTCCGCCTCAAAGCGCCCTTCACGCCGCGCCGTCTCCAGCGCACGCTCCGGCACGCCGGCATTTCGGTCTTCAGGTGTGTAAAAAACGGAGAAATGCTGCCCGATGATCTCGTCCGCGCCATAGCCCTTGAACCGTTCCGCGCCGGGATTCCAGCTGCTTACGCGGCCGTTGGCGTCCAGAAGGTAGATGGCGTAATCCCGCACGGCGCCCACGAGAAGGCGATAGCGGTCCTCGGACGGAAAATCCGGTAAAGAAGTCATGCAATGTCCCCACCTGCGTGTCTATTCATATTCATCGCCCTCAGCAAACGCCGTGCCGTCCAGGAAATTCTGTTACAGCAATCGCCAAACGGGCACGGAATTTGCTGTAACCCGTGTCAGTGGGCGGCCCATTCCAGGCGCCGTCCGGGCATAGAGGGCCTTAATAATGCAACCGATTCGTAAAGCTGTATTTCCCGTCGCGGGCCTGGGCACCCGCTTTCTTCCCGCCACCAAGGCCATGCCCAAGGAAATGCTGCCCATCGTCGACCGGCCGCTGATCCAGTATGCCGTTGAAGAAGCGGTCGCGGCAGGCATCACCGAACTGATCTTCGTCACCGGCCGCAACAAACGGGCGATCGAAGATCATTTCGACCGCGTGCCCGAACTGGAGTACGACCTGGAGGCGAAAAATAAGAACGCCCTGCTGGAAACCGTCCGCAACGTCATTCCGGACAGCGTCAAATGCGTGTACACCCGACAGCCCGCCGCCCTGGGGCTCGGCCACGCCGTGCTTTGCGCGGCGAACATTGTAGGCAATGAACCGTTTGCCGTGCTGCTGGCGGACGACATGATAGACGCGGACGCCCCCGTGATCGGCGAAATGATGAAGGTTGCCCGGGAATTCGAGGGCAGCGTCCTGGCGATCCAGCAGGTGCCAAAAACCAACACGCATCAGTACGGGATCGTGTCCGGCAGCCGCAAGGCGCACAGCGTCATGAGCCTGACCGGCATCGTGGAAAAGCCCAAGCCCGAGGACGCGCCGACCGACCTGGCGGTGGTCGGACGCTACATCCTGGAACCCCAGATCTTCGCGCTGCTGGAAGCCACCCAGGCGGGCGTGGGCGGCGAAATCCAGCTGACCGACGGCATCGCCGCCCTGCTCAAGTCGCGCAAGGTCTTCGGTTTTGAATACGACGGCGTGCGCTACGACTGCGGCAGCAAGGAAGGCTTTTACCGCGCCACGATGGAGATCGGGCGCAAATATCACAACCTGGCCTGAGAAAAAGGAGTCTTTCCATGACCGATTCGAAACCCGCTCCCCCGCCCAATCCGCCGCCGTCTCCGCACGTCGACCGCGCCGAGACCGGCTTCACGGGCCAACCGACCGAGGACGGACCGCCGACGGGGGAAGTGAATGAGAACCCGGACTCCAATTCGGGATACCCCGCCGGCGGCTCGCAAGCGCCGGCCGGCAAGGATCCGTACGGACGTCCCAAAAAGTCCGATTCCTGAGCCTGCCCGCCGCGTTTGCCTTGCACCTTCAGCGACCGCACGGGGCCTGCCGCGTGCGGTCGCTGCCATGTGGCGCCCGTGTTTTCCCTGTCCGCCGGCGATGCCCGACGCCCCCGCGCCATGCTGTAGATGAATCAGTTGCCGATGAGCCCCCTCTTTTCCCATTTATTGAAACGCGCTGCTGCCTACCGTGCCGCCATCGCAGAGGACAGCGTCCGCCTGCCGCTGCAGACCGTGGCGGCGGTACTGCTTGCCTTCGGCTGCATGACGTGGTGGCAGATGCCAGACGTCGCGTGGGGCGCCTTCTCCGCCCTCTTTGTGGTGCGCGCTACAGTCGAGGGCACCGTCGGCGAGGCCGCTGCCCGCATCCTGGGCGCGCTGATCGGGGTGGCGCTGGGCATCACGCTCGTGCCGTTGGCGCACGCCGCCGACATTCCGGCGCCATGGAGCATCGTGGCCGGCGTGGGGGCCGCCGCCTGCCTGTCGATACGCTGGCCGACGCTGAACTACAGCCTGGTCACGGCAACCATCCTGACCGTTACGCCGGACGCCGACATCGTGGCCGGCGCGGTGAACAAGACGCTCGCCATCGTCGTGGGGTCCATTGCCGGGATCCTGGCGGCCTTCGCGGTGCTGCCGCTGTCGGCCCGGTACAGCATGCGGTACAACCTCGCTGCCTCCCTGCAGCTCTACGGCGAACTGCTGGTCGAATGGGCCGCCGCCGTGAACGAAGGGCGTGCCCGGCCGCGGCCGCGCGACAAGCCCGCGCTGGAACGCACCCACTGGCGCGCACGCGACATGGCGAGCCAATCTCGATCAGTGCCCATTCGCATCCTGGGCGCGGACACGCAGGCCCATCGGCTGCAGGAACGGATCGAAGAGCTGTGGCTGACCGTGCCCCTGATGGAACGCATCGGCGGCATGGAGCTCACCGACAACGTCTGCCGCCGTCTGGGCCCCGCGCTGCACGACGTCGCGATGGCGGCACGGCAGCAGATCGACGGCCTGGCCCGCGTCATTCGTGACAAGGGAGCCGAAGCGCCCATGTGCAGCACCGGTGAGCCATTTGCCAAACTGGATGCCGCGGTTGAGGAAGCCGCGAGCGGCGGCGGCTTCACGGCCCGCGAGCGCGTGGCCGTGGACCTCATCCGCTGGTCGTGGCAGGAAGTCACGCGGGAACTGGACGCCTTGTGCGAAACCGTCCAGCCGGAAACCTGACAAACGCGAGGCCGGATGCAGGACATCCGGCCTCGGTGGTCAAAGCGTCAACGACAGAATGGGTCAACGCCGTCAAAACTTCAAGGGGTCAGCACGACCTTGATGCAGCGGTCTTCCTTGTCACGGAACGTCTTGTACAAATCCGGCCCGGCCTCCAGCTTGGCGCGATGCGTGATGACGAACGACGGATCGATCCTGCCCTGCACGATGAGGTCCAGCAGTTCGTCTGTCCAGCGCCGCACGTGGGTCTGGCCCATGCGCCACGTCAGCCCCTTGTTCATCGACGCGCCGAACGGAATCTTGTCGATCATCCCACCATAGACGCCGGGCACCGACAGGATGCCCGCCGGCCGGCACACGTACATCATTTCGCGCAGCACGTGCGGCCGGTCGGTCTCGGCGCCCACGGCCTGCTTCATGCGGTCGTACATATGCTCCATCGTGCTGCTGGCGTGCGACTCCATGCCGACCGCGTCGATGCATTTCTCGGGCCCCTTGCCGTTGGTCAGCTCCTTCAACCGCTCCACGACATCCTCGTCCTGAAAGTTGATCGTGACCGCGCCGCAATCGCGCGCCATCTGCAGGCGTTCCGGCACGGATTCGATGCAGATCACCTGGCGCGCGCCCAGCAGGATCGCACTCTTGATCGCCATTTGGCCGACGGGGCCGCCGCCCCACACCGCGACCGTATCGGTCGATTCGATGTCGCATTGCTTGGCGGCCTGCCAACCGGTGGGCAGAATGTCTCCCAGAAACAGCACCTGTTCATCCGACAACTCGTCGGGCACCTGCACATGTGTTGAATCCGCAAACGGCACACGCACGTATTCCGCTTGTCCGCCGGCGTAGCCGCCCGTCAGATGGGTGTAGCCGAACAATCCGGCCGTCGTATGGCCGAACATCTTGGCCGCCTGCGCCGCATTGCGGTTCGTGCGCTCGCAAACCGAGAAGTTGCCGCGCTTGCATTGGTCGCACTCGCCGCAGGTGATGGTGAACGGGATCACCACGCGGTCGCCGATCTTCAGGTTCTGCGCCTGCGCGCCGACTTCCACGACTTCGCCCATGAACTCATGGCCCATGACGTCGCCGGACTTCATGCCGGGCATGAAGCCATCAAACAGATGCAGGTCGGATCCGCAAATGGCGCACGCGCTCACCTTGATGATCGCGTCACGCGGATGCTCGATGACGGGATCGGGAACGGTGTCGTAGCGGATGTCGTGTTTGCCGTGCCAGCAAAGTGCTTTCATCAGAATCTCCTTTGACGTGACCGCAACACGCGATCAGGCGTGACGCAGCAACTGCCATGCCGCGCGCCTTGATTCATCCGAAATGGGCACGCAGACGCTGGAGCGAACGCAGAACTTGCAACATCGGTCGAAAAATGTCCATGGCGAGCCAACGCCTCGCGCCGCAATCCTCAGCGATCCACGCGATGCGGCGCAGCCCCGCCGCTCGCTCGGGTTCGGCACGATGCTTGCGAAGCGCTTTCACACGCTTTCGGTGTGATACCCCGGCGCAAGCCGCCCCGCATCACCGGACCCATCCCCATCTCCAGGAGTTTCCATGCGTACCGTCGATTCCTCAATTGGCGGCGCATCCCACGCCCGCCCTCACACCGCACCGGAAGCACCTGCGGCAAACGGATGGCTGGCGCGCGAGCGCCCTGCGATATTGTGCTTTTCCCATCTGCGCTGGAATTTCGTGCACCAGCGGCCCCAGCATCTGATGACGCGTTTCGCGCGGGCCCACGCCGTCTACTACGTTGAAGAACCCGTCTGGGAAGACGCCGCCCGCCACGGCTGGCTCGAGTCCAGCCGCGTCGATGGCGTCACCGTCATCACGCCGCACGTGGCGCGGGAAACGGCGGAGCAGGACCAGCGCCGCCTGCTTGCTGAGCTTGTTCGCGAGCACGGCCTTGCCACACCGGTCCTTTGGTACTACACGCCGATGAGCCTGCCGTTTACCGAAGATCTGGACGCCGGCCTCGTGGTGTACGACTGCATGGACGAACTGTCCGCGTTTCGCGGCGCGCCGCCGGAACTGGTCGCGCTCGAACGCCAACTGCTCTCGCGCGCCGACGTGGTCTTCACGGGCGGGCATAGCCTTTACGAGTCCAAGCGGGGGCTCCATCCGAATGTGCATGCGTTCCCCAGCAGCGTGGACCGGCAGCATTTCGCGCGGGGCCGGACGTCGGCCAGCATCCCTGCCGAGCTGCTCGCGATTCCATCTCCGCGCATGGGCTTTTATGGCGTCCTGGACGAGCGCTTCGACACGGCACTGCTGGCGCAGGCGGCCGGCATGCGGCCGGAATGGCACTTCGTGCTGATCGGCCCGGTGGTCAAGATAGACCCGGCCACACTGCCGCAGGCGCCCAACATCCATTACCTCGGCTCGCGCACGTATGACCAGCTTCCCGATTATCTGGCGGGCTGGGACGTTGCCCTGATGCCGTTCGCGATGAACGAGTCCACGCGCTACATCAGCCCGACCAAGACGCCGGAATACCTGGCGGCGGGCAAGCCCGTCGTCTCCACGCCGATTGCGGACGTCGTGCGCGCCTACGGCGGCTGCCCCGTCGTGCACATCGCTGCCGACGCGCCGGCCTTCGTCAACGCGATAGCGCTTGCGTTGAAGTCAGCGGCCGAGCCGGACACGGTGGCCCAGCACGCCGACCGCGCATTGGACGGCATGTCGTGGGACAGAAGCTGGGAAGGCATCTGCGATGCGATGAATCGCGCGTGGACCAGCTCCCCGCGCGTTGCCCGTCCGGCATCAGAGCCGCCGGCCGCCCTGAGGCTGCCGCAAAGCCTGACGCCCACGCACTATGACTGCCTGATCGTCGGGGCCGGCTATGCCGGCAGCGTGCTGGCCGAACGCCTGGCGCGCGGCAGCGGCAAGCGCGTCATGGTGGTGGACCGGCGTCCGCACATCGCGGGCAATGCTTACGACTTCTATAACGAGGCGGGACTGCTCGTGCACCGTTACGGTCCCCATATCTTCCACACCAACTCCGACAAGGTGCTGCAATACCTGTCCCGGTTTACGGAATGGCGGCCCTATGAACACCGGGTCCTGGCCCGCACCGACGGCATGCTGGTGCCCATGCCGATCAACCTCACGACGCTCGAACGGCTGAACGGACGGTGCTTCACCGCCGCCGAGGCCGAACAATTTCTGCAGACGATGGCCGAGCCGGTTTCCGTCGTGTCCAGCGCCGAGGACTTCGTCGTCTCGCAGGTCGGCCGCAACCTGTACGAAAAGTTCTTCCGCGGCTATACCCGCAAGCAGTGGGGCCTGGACCCCTCGCAACTGGACCGCTCCGTCGCGGCGCGCGTACCCACGCGGCTCTCGCGCGACGACCGCTACTTCACTGACCGCCATCAATGCATGCCGCTCAAAGGCTACACGCACATGTTCGAGCGCATGCTGGACCATCCCAACATATCCCTTGCGCTCGGGATGGACTTCGCGGAAGCCAAGTCGGCGTTCAGCTATGACGAGCTGATCTATACCGGCCCCATCGACGAATACTTCGGCTACTGCTTCGGCCCGCTGCCGTACCGGTCCCTCAAGTTCCGGCACGAAACGCTGGACGAGGAATGGCACCAGCCGGTCGGCGTCGTCAACTACCCGGCCGAGGACGTCGCCTATACCCGCATCACCGAATACAAGCACCTGACCGGCCAGCGCCACGCCAAGACCGCCGTGACCTACGAGTATCCGAGCGCGCAGGGGGACCCGTACTACCCCGTCCCGCGCCCCGAAAACGCTGCGCTGTTCCGGCGGTACCAGGCGCTGGCGGATGCCTGCGAAGGCGTGCATTTCGTCGGCCGCCTGGCGACTTACCGCTACTACAACATGGACCAGGTCGTGGCGCAGGCCCTGTCCACGTACGAGGAGATGGCAAGCCGGCAGGCCGAACCGCGCGGTGCGGTTGTGGCCGAATGAATCGGGGCAGGGCGTTTCAGAGCTTCCTGCAGGCGGGGTTCGAGTGCTCCTGCCACCGTTTTCCCGACGGCCGGCAGCTTGACCTGATCGAGTCCACGGGCCATGCGAAATGGGCGGCCCAGGACTACGCCGCCATCGCCGCGCTGGGAATGCGGACGGCACGGGACGGGGTGCGCTGGCACCTCGTCTGCCCCGCCGCCAACGTATACGACTGGTCTTCGCTGCTGTCGCTGCTACACGCCGCCCGCGACAGCAGAGTCGAAGTGATCTGGGACCTGTGCCACTACGGCTGGCCGGCGTGGCTGGATATCTGGTCGCCCTCCTTTCCTGAGGCGTTCGCCCGATATGCCGCCGCAACGGCCCGCCTGATTGCCGGAGAAACCGATATGCCGACCTGGTATTGCCCGATGAACGAAATCTCGTACTGGAGCTGGGCGGGCGGCGACATGGCGCACTTCGGACCCTGCACGCTCGGCCGCGGCCTGGAATTGAAACGGCAGCTCGCCCGCGCCGCGATCCAGGCCAGCGATGCAATCCAGGAAGCCGACCCGGACGCGCGTCTGGTCTGCGCCGAGCCGCTGATTGCCATCCAGCCGGCCCAGCCTTCCGACGCTCTGGAAGCTGCGGCGGCCAGCGAGGCCCAGTTCGAAGCGCTCGACATGCTGTGCGGACGCGGGCACGCGGACTTGGGCGGCGACGAGCGCTATGTGGACGTCATCGGCTTGAACTACTACCCCCACAACCAATGGCTCCACCGCGGCGCGCCCCTGCCGTGGGACGACGCGCGCTACACGTCCCTTGCCCACCTTTTGCAGGGTTGCGCGCACCGCTACGGCAAGCCCCTCTTCATCGCGGAAACCGGGGCCGAAGGCCTCGCACGCGTCCCCTGGATGCGCTACGTCGCCGACCAGGTCACGCTGGCGCAGGCGCGCGGCGTCGACGTCGCGGGCATCTGCCTGTATCCCGTGACGGACTATCCCGGCTGGGAAGACGACCGCCACTGCCCGACCGGCCTCCTGAGCGCGCCCGCGTCCGACGGCCGGCGCAGCGTGTACGCCCCGCTCGAAATCGAACTGCGCGCGCAGGCGGCACGCGCGGGCCGCGGTCCCGCCGGCCTGCTCCCCGCGCCCACATGCAGCGCCGACGGAGACTGAGCCATGCCAGACCTGCCCGCCCTCCCCACCCATCCCACGGCCTTTCTCTGGCGATACGTCCGCCAGCGGCCCTGGGCGTTCGGCCTGCTCGGGTTGATCGTCGTCCTGGCCGGGGTGTGCTCCGTGACCGTGCAGTACGCCATGAAGCTCATCGTCGACGCCATGGCGCTAGGCGCAGACGCATCCGTGCAGGTGTGGTGGGCGCTCGGCCTGTTCCTCGCCGTCATCGCCATCGAAGCGGCACTGTGGCGCTGCGGCGGATGGCTGGGTTGCCGCAACATCGTGGCCGCCTGCGCGGCGCTGCGGGTCGAGGTCTTCGAGCACCTGAGCCACCATTCCACCCGCTACTTCCGCCAGCACCACTCCGGCGCCCTCGCCAATCGCATCTCGTCCACCGCAAGCGCCGCCGGAGCCATCTACGGCGCCATGGTCTGGAGCATCGTGCCGCCCTGCGTCGACTTCCTGGGCGCCGTCGTCGTGCTCAGCATGGTCGACTGGCGCATGGCCGCCGCCCTGCTCGGCTTCGTCCTCGTGCTGGCCGCCATCATCATCTCCTTCGGCGCGCGCGGGCGCAGCCTGCACCAGCAGTACGGCGAGCAGGCCGCCCACGTCGGCGGAGAAATCGTCGACGCCATCTCCAACATCTGGGCCGTGCAGGCCTTCTCCGCCCAGGCGCGCGAGCGTGCACGCCTTGAAAAGGCGCTCGGCGAAGAAGCCCGCGCCCAACGCCGAAGCTGGATGTACGTCGAAAAGGCACGCGTCATTCATGACGCCTGCCTGTGGCTCGTGGCCGGCGGCATGCTGCTCTGGGTACTGCGCGCCTGGGAACAGGGCCAAGCCAGCCCCGGCGACGTCGTCGTCGTCAGCGCGCTCACCTTCCGCATCCTGCATGGCTCGCGCGACCTCGCGCTCGCGCTCGTCGGCACCGCCCAGCAGTTCGGCGTCATTGCCGAGATGCTGCGCCTGGTCGGACGGCCACACTCCGTGCCCGACGTACCCCACGCCCAGCCGCTGCGCGATCCCGCCGGCGCCATCGCCTTCGAAGGCGTCCAATACACCTACCCCGACGGCTGCCACGCGCTGCGCGGCATCACCCTATCCATCCGCCCCGGCATGAAAGTAGGCCTGGTCGGCGCTTCCGGCGCCGGCAAGTCGACCCTGCTCTCGCTATTGCAACGCGCCGACGAACCGCAACAGGGCCGCATCCTGATCGGCGGCCAGGACATCCGCGAGGTCACGCTAGCAAGCCTGAAAGAAGCCATCTCGGTCGTGCCGCAAGACGTCAGCCTGTTTCGCCGGACCATCATGGAAAACATCCGCTACGGCCGGCCCGACGCCACCGAAGAAGACGTCATCACCGCCGCGCGGCAGGCCCATTGCGACACCTTCATCCAGCGCCTGCCCGACGGCTACGCCACCATCGTCGGCGAACGCGGCGCCCTGCTGTCGGGCGGAGAACGGCAACGCATCGGCATCGCCCGCGCGTTCCTCAAAGACGCGCCCATCCTGCTGCTCGACGAAGCCACCTCGGCGCTGGACAGCTACTCCGAACAGCTCATCAAGGACGCCCTGGCCGAACTCATGCGCAGCCGCACCGTCGTCGCCGTCGCCCACCGGCTGTCCTCCCTGACCCGCTACGACCGCATCGTCGTCGTAGACGCCGGCCGCATCGTCGAAGACGGCTCGCTGGACGAACTCCTGGCCGCCCGCGGCCCCCTGCGCGCACTCTGGGACCTGCAAGCCGGCCACGACCGCCGCAGCGGCCAGGACGGTATCCACCCGGTCCCCGCCACCGCCTGACCGAACCTTCCCCCACTATTTCAGGAACCCCAATGGAACTCGTCCGCCCTCCGGAAGATCCGACCGTCCCCCACCGCCTGCGCCGCGCCAGCTTCCTGCTGGGCTTCGCCATGGGCGGCTTCTTCGACGGCATCCTGCTGCACCAGATCCTGCAATGGCATCACCTGCTCTCCAACATACAGGTTGGCCCCCTGGGCAGCCTGACCGCCCAGGTCGCCGCCGACGGCATCTTCCACGCCATCATGTACGTCATCGCAGCCGCCGGGCTCATCGAGCTATACCGCGCCCGCTCCACCGCCACGACCGGCCCCGCGCTCCGTCCACGATGGGGCCACTTCTGGATCGGCTTCGGCGTCTGGCACATCATCGACGCGCTGCTCTCGCACTGGATCACCGGCATCCACCGCATCAAGATGGACGCGGAGAATCCGCTGGTGTGGGACTTGGCCTGGTTTGTCGTATTTGGCTTGGTGCCCCTGGTGTACGGCTGGCGCACGCGCAATCATCGCCGCCCACCGCCCACAGGACGCACGGGCAAGACGTTTGCCAGCTTGTTGGTTGCAGGCGTACTGGCCGGCGGGCTTATGAACCTTTTTCCCTTGCGCGCGGACGCCGACACCACCGTCATCGCGCTGCGGCCAGGCGCATCGCCTGGGGCGATGTTTCAGGCGCTGGCGGATACCGATGCGCGCGTCGTGTGGTCAGATTCGCAGGGATCCGTGTGGGTGATGACCGCGATCCCGATGGCGGATAAGTTGCGGTTGTTTGCGTCAGGTGCGATGTACGTCAGCGGGTCGGTGGCACCGGCCGGGTGCTCGGCGTGGTTGAAGGCGGGTATGGCTAGTTGACGTGCGTTTTTCTTGTGGCCGGTGTCAGACACCCGGCAATTCGGTCCGCAGTTTGGAGCGCAATGCGTAGGGGTGTCAGACACCTATGAGCGGCTGTATCCGGGCGGGTGTAAGACACCCGTCCTCGCGTGCGCGACCCCGCGTGCGCGAAGCGTCATCGCCAAACGCAAGACACCGCGTAAGC
>NZ_DIEJ01000191.1:0-330 GCF_002418565.1 Achromobacter sp. UBA5777
GGGTCGGACGCGGGAAAGGCGCCCAGGCCCATCAGCGTCAGGGTGCACGGCGCGCCGGTGTGGCGCACCAGATCCGTGAACGCCTCGCAGGCCTCGGGGCCGGCATTCACCAGGCCGCCGCCGCCGTAAAAGATGGGCCGCTTGGCCTGCGCGATCAGCGCGGCAGCGCGGCGCACGGCCGATTGCGGCAGCTTAGCCGCCAGCTTGCCCGACTGGCGGCGCGCACGCAGCGCGGCCAGCTTGTGTTGAGACGGCGCGTCCAGTCCATCGCTGTCGCGCGGCACGGCCAGCTGCACGTCCTTGGGAAAGTCCACCAGCACCGGGCCGGGA
>NZ_DIEJ01000191.1:399-11940 GCF_002418565.1 Achromobacter sp. UBA5777
CCTGGAAGGCGTCGGTGCCGATGGCCGCGGTGGCCACCTGGCCGCTGATGCACAGCACCGGGATCGAATCGCACATGGCGTCCAAGAGCCCCGAGGTCGTGTTCGCCATGCCGGGGCCGGAGGTCACGAACACCACGCCCGTGCGGCCGGTGGTGCGAGCGTAGCCCTCGGCGGCATGCACGGCGGCCTGCTCGTGGCGCACCAGCACGTGGCGCAACCGCGGCTCGGCGTAAAGGGCGTCGTACAGGGGCAGGACCGCGCCGCCGGGATACCCGAAGACCGTGTCGACACCGTGCGCAATCAACGTGTCGAGCAGAATTTTCGCCCCGTTTTCAGGGGCGGTTTCGGTAGCGGTTTCGGTGGCGGCCAGGGCGGCGGCGGCGGTGGGGTGCAGGCGATCGTTCATGCTATCCATCTTATTGGGAGATCCGAAGAATTTTTATCTTCTTTTCCACGAATAACGGACGAACGGAGTAAATTCATCTTTGATTTGGAGGAATCAAAGAAAATGAACCTCGACAAGTTCGACTTGGCCATTTTGAAGGTGCTGCAGGACAACGCACGCGCCAGCCTGAACGACATCGGCGCCGCGGTCGGCCTGTCGTCCACGCCGTGCTGGAACCGCATCAAGCGCATGGAAAGCGCCGGGGTCATCCGCGGCTACACGGTGGACATCGATCCGGCCAGCCTGGGCTTCATGGACACGGTCATCGTCCACGTGACGCTGGAAAGCCACAGCGAAGAGACGCTGTACGAATTCGGGCGCGCGCTGGCGCAGATTCCCGAGGTGCTGGAGGCGTTTCTGGTGTCGGGCGATTATGACTATTACATCCGCATCGCCGTGCGCGACACCCGTGACTACGAGCGCCTCTTGCGCGAACAGCTCTACCGCATCCCCGGGATCCGGCACAGCAAGTCCTGCTTCGTGCTGCGCCGGTTGAAGGAAACGAAGTTACCGCTGACGGGGCCGGGGCCTGGGCCGGCGGCGTAGGGCAGCGCCAGTGGCGTAGGGCGGCGCCGGTAGCGATGGGCGGCCCCAGCGCCATGGCCGCCATTCCAACGTCCTCAGCGCAGCACGTAATCCACGGGCACCGCCGGCTCCGGCAGGGGCCGCACGCCCAGCCCTTCGAGCAGGTCGATTTCGATCACACGGGCCAGCGCCGACAGCGGCAGGTCGTTCTCATCCGCGCCGAAGGGATCCTCCAGCTCGTCGCCCAATGCGTCCAGACCGAAGAACGTATAGGCGACGATGGTCACCGCAAGCGGCGTCAAAAACTCCAGCGTGCCCACCAGCCCGAAGGGCAGCAGCAGGCAGAACAGCCACGCCGTGCGATGCAACAGCAGCGAATAGGCGAACGGACAGGGCGTGAACTTGATGCGTTCGCAGGCCGCCTGGATCGCGGCGCACTGCGCCACGCGCTGGGTCAGGCCCTGGTACAGGATGTCGGTCAGTTCCCCGCGCCGCAGGCAGGCCGCGAGATCCCGGTTGATCGCCATGAGCAGCGCATCGGGCACGTTGCGGCAGCCGGCCAGCGAATCCAGCTCGTCCTGCTGCACCCACGGGCGCACGGCCTCGACCATGTCCTGCCCGCGCAGCCGCGCCGCCAGCCCATATCCGAAGCCGATGCAGCGCCGCACCAGCCGTTCCTGCACCGGGTTGGCGGTGCTGGCCGCCAGCAGCACCGCGCTTTCGCGCGCCAGGCTGCGCGCCTGCACGACGAGGTCGCCCCATTGCTTGCGGGCTTCCCACCAGCGGTCATAACAGACGTTGTTGCGAAAGCCCATGAAGACGGACAGGGCGAGGCCGAAGAGCGAGAAGGGCACCGCGGTCAGGTGCGCGGGCGAGAAGAACTGGCGGTGGTACATCCACACCACCACGCAGGAGAGCACCGTGATGACGATGATCCTGCTGAGGATGCGCGGAATGATGGAACCGCGCAGTACAAAGAACAAAGCCAGCGCGGAAGGCCGCGGACGGACGATCATGATGAATATCAAGCAAGGGACAAGGCGGCGCCAACTATACGCCTGTCATCGCGCAAAAAAGCCGCCGATATAATTCTGTTTCGTCTCACCGCCACCCTCGAGCCTCAATGACCACCGAAGACACTCCGATCAAGCCCTGGTATGCCGTCCGCCGCTCCAAGCTGCACGGCAACGGCGTCTTCGCCGCCCGCAAGATCCCTGCGGGCACGCGCATCATCGAGTACGGCGGCGCGCGCATCAGCGCCAAGGAAGCCGACCGCCGCCATCCCACGAATCCGGACGATCCCTTCCACACCTTCTTCTTCGCGCTCAGCTCCGGCCGCGTGATCGACGGTGGCGACGAAGGCAACGATGCGCGCTGGATCAACCATTCCTGCCAACCCAACTGCGAGGCGCAGGAAGGCAAGCACGGCAAGCGCGTCTACATCGTGGCGCTGCAGGACATTCCGCGCGGCACGGAACTGTCTTACGACTACGGCCTGGTCCTGGACGGCCGCATCACGAAGGCGCTGAAGGAAGGCTACAAGTGCCTTTGCGGCACGCCGCCTTGCCGCGGCACGATGCTGGCGCTGTCCAAGAAAAAGGCGAAGAAGGCCGCTTGAGGGAAAACGGGGCTCGTCGCCCCCTTTCCCAAGACCACAACCGCAATAAGCATATTCAGCCCCGCGCTGCGGACAGGCGTACAATCGACCGGTCGTTAACACGACATGCAGTACGTCTTCAGGGCGGGGTGCAATTCCCCACCGGCGGTATGCCATGCAATGTGGCGAGCCCGCGAGCGCCCGGCCATGCGTTGGCCGGGGTCAGCAGATCTGGTGAGATGCCAGGGCCGACGGTCATAGTCCGGATGAGAGAAGATGTGCCGGCACATACTCGGCTGCGCCGGGCGCGTTTGCGCCTTGCCTGGCCGTATTGCGTTCGGCTGTCGATTAGCCCTGAAACGTTTTTCGCCCCATCCTTTTGCGAGAGCGTTTCAATGTCCAACGTTGCCTTCACCCAGCAGTCCCCCATTCCCAGCCTGGCTTCTCAGCCCTTCGCCGTGCGCCTGTCGCGCGCGTTGCATCACCTGCGCCTGGGCCGTCCCGTCATCCTCATGGACGACTTTGACCGCGAGAACGAAGCGGACCTGATCGTCGCGGCCGACAAGCTGACCGTGCCCGTCATGGCGCAGCTCATCCGCGACGGCAGCGGCATCGTGTGCCTCTGCCTGCCCGGCGACACGCTGGATCGTCTGGAATTGCCGCCGATGGTCCAGCGCAACCAGAGCCGTTTTGCCACGGCGTTCACCGTATCGATCGAGGCGCGCGAGGGCGTGAGCACCGGCGTGTCCGCCGTCGACCGCGTCACCACGATCCGCGCCGCCATCTCGCCGACGGCGCAGGCCGACGACATCGTCAGCCCCGGCCACGTGTTTCCGCTGCGCGCCCAGCCGGGCGGCGTGCTGACGCGCCGCGGCCACACCGAAGGTTCGGTAGACCTGGCCGTGCTGGCCGGCATGCGCCCGGCGGGCGTGCTGTGCGAACTGATGAATGCCGACGGCACGATGATGCGCGGCGCGGCGCTGGATCGCTATGCCGCCGAGCACGGGCTGGTGGCGCTGACCATCGCGGAACTGGCCGACCATCTGCAAAAGCTGAAGGACGGCCAGGCCGAAGCGATCGACGACGAAGTGCTGGAGATGGCGGCTACCGTCTGAACGCATGCGTGATACGCACCCGCGGCTGCGCTGGCCGCGGGCGGGGTCGCCATGGTGAGTTTTTGAACGAGTATTTGAACGAGTGGGCGCGCCCCGATCGCGGGCATGAGCGGATGGCATAATTCGCGCGAAGCGATGCAGGTCCATGGCCGCCTGGCGGCCGCGGCGCCCGACGACGATTTGCCGGCCTGTCATCGCGTGCCGCAAGTTCAATGAGCCATTGCTCACGTTTGATTCTCGCCCTTTGCCTCACTCATGACCGTCATTCCCCAGCCCCGGAAATCACCGCGCCAACTCAGATCGCAGCAAACCGTCGACACCATTCTCCAGGCCACGGCTCACGTTCTGGCCACGCACGGGTATGCCGGCACCAACACGAATCTGATCGCGGAAACGGCGGGCGTGAGCGTGGGTTCGCTCTATCAGTACTTTCCGAACAAGAACGCGCTGATCGCCGCGCTGCACGACCGGCACGACAACCAGATGCTGGATGTGATCGACGACGTGCTGAACGGCAATCCGGCGGCCACGCTGCGCGAACGCGTCGGCGCGATCGTGCAGGCGATGCTGCACGCGCATCTGCTGGAGCCCGCGCTGCACCGCGTGCTGGAAAGGGAGTTTCCGCTGTTCGACCAGCCGCACGAGCACAGCCGCGCGGACCAGGACATCCACCGCCGCATGCGGCATCTGCTGGAGTTGCACCGCGCAGAAGTTGCGCAGGAAGACCGGGACCTGGCGACCTACGTGGTGCTGCGGATCATGGAGTCGCTGGTGCACGCAGCCGCGCTGGAGCCGCCTGCGGGCTTCACGCCCAAGCAGTTGGAAGGCGCGGTGGTCGATGCGGTAATGGGATACCTGGGCGCGTCTGGAAACGCCGCGCCGGGCAAGATGAGCAAGGCAGTCAAAGCTGCCCCGAAGGCGGCCAGGAGGGTCAGCGCAGACAAGCCGGCCAAAGCCATCAAGACGGCCGGCGCCCCCAAAAAGGCGAAGCCGGCGCGCCCCTAGCCGCCATTTCTCATGCGCGCTCGCGCGCCATCCTGGCCAGGCAGTCCGCCGGGCCGCCCGTCACGATGCGCGCGCTGCACGCCAGCATCAGGTTCAGGTTCAGACCGAAGTCCTCGACGGTGTGGCCCTGCGCGTCGACCATGCGCGAGGCGCCGTCGTCAGCCGCCGCCCCCACCGCCACCTGATCGATCAGCGAGCCGGCCTGGCCGGTGTAGGCCCACACGGGCTTGCCGCAGGCGATGGCATAGCCCACTTCAAAGGCCGTCCCCGAATCGGGCTCGGCGCCGCGAAACGGATTCAGGTTCGCCATCACCATGTCGGCGCGGCGGATCAGCGCGACGTTCGCGCGGTAGATCCATTCTGCAAGCGCCTGTCCGGCGAGCTCCGGCGGTGCGGCATTGTCCAGCGGGAACAGGCCCTCGAAACCGTAGGTGGCGCACAGGGTCTTGAGCCGGTCGCCGTGTGCCACGGCATCGGGCAGAAAGACATCGAAACCCGCCAGGTACACACTGCGCATGGCCCTTACTCCGGATCGGCAACGTTGAAGGCTTCGCCGGTGGCGAAGAAGGAGCCGCCGGCCAGGTAGTGCACCGACCGGCGCTCGTCGTCCGGAAAGTGCCAGCGGTTGCCGGAAAACACGTCCGGCGCCGCCCACGCGGCCACGACCTCGCCGATGAAGAGATCGTAGGCCTGCTGGTTGTGCGGTTCGGAAATGACCTTGCATTCCAGCCAGCCCAGGCAACCCTCGATGAGCGGTGCGCCGATCTTGCTGGCGGGAAACGTCGTCAGGCCGCTGGCCTGGAACTTGTCGTCGCCGCGCCCGGACTGCGAGCCCACGACCATCGTGGCGCGCGCCTGGGCGCGCGACGGAATGCACAGCGCGAACTCGCCCGACGCCTCGATGAGTTCGCGCGTCCAGGTGTTCTTGTCGACCACGACCAGCATCTTGGGCGGACTGAAGTCCAGCGGCATGGCCCACGCCGCAGCCATCACGTTGCGGGCATCGCCGTGCGCGCTGGTGACCAGCACGGTCGGGCCGTGGTTCAGAAGAAGATAGGCGCGGGGCAGGTCAACGGGTTCGATCATGGACACCTAGAACATGCCGTTCTTGTTGGCGGGATTCTCGGGGATTTCCTGGCTGACGTCCCAGTGTTCGACGATCTTGCCGTCCTGGACGCGGAAGATGTCAACCACGGCCTGGCCGCGGTCTTCCGGCGAATCGCGCCACAGGTTGTGGATCATGACGAGGTCGCCCTCGGCGATGACGCGCTTGATCTCGACGATGGCCTGCGGATGCTGCTCGAAGTAGCGCGGGAAGAAGTCGACCATCGGCCCGACGCCGTCCTGCATGTACGGATTGTGCTGCGTGTAGTTCGGGCCGACATATAGGCGCACCGCCTCGTCGACGTCACGGTCCTGGAACATCATGCGGAAGAACGCGACGGCGATTTCCTTGTTCGATTGCGGCGCGGCGGCAAGCGCCGGCGCAGTTGCCACGCAACTGGCGGCGACCAGCAGGCAGACGGCCAAGGATTTCCACTTCTTACGCATACAGGACTACTCAGATGACGCCGATTGGCGGCCTGCCAGTTTACAAACAAACGCGTCCGAGGATCAGTATCCGACGGTATAACGGCGGCGCGAATGCTGGGGCGTCTCGATCTCGTCGGCCAGGGCGATCGCGTAGTCTTCCATCGAAATCCAGCTCTTGCCGTCGTCGTCGGCCAGCAGATGGTCGTCGCCCACGCGGAACGTGCCAGTGCGCTCGCCGGGTTCGAACATGGCCGAAGGCGACAGGAACGTCCAGTTCAGCACCTTTTCCTGGCGCAGCGTGTCCAGGAACACGACGCCTGCGCGGGCCTCGGGCTTGTAGGCATCGGGGAATTCTGGGGTGTCGATCAGCATCTTGCCGGGTGCGACCAACAGGCTGCCGGCGCCGCCCACCACCAGCAGACGCGGCACGCCGGCGTTCTTGACGGCGGCCAGCAGCGGCTTGGCGTCGGCGGACACGAAGCGCGTGGCGCTGATGACGGCGTCGTGGCCGGCCAGGATGGGCGTCAGGCCTTCGGGATCGGTGGCGTCGCCCTGGCGGACGGTCAGGCCCGGCTGCTCGTTCACTTCGCCTTGGGTGCGGGCGATGCCCGTCACTTGATGGCCGCGCTTGAGCAATTCGTCTGCCACGCGCGAACCTACGCGTCCGGTAATGCCGATCAATGCGATTTTCATGGTCTTGCTCCTGGAAGGATGGGCCGGGAACAGGCGCCGCACGATTGCGGCGGAACAGGCTCCGGCTCAAGGCAAAGCCATACTATTCGGTCAAATCCGAACGAAAAACCCGTCGAACAGGAAGAGTTCTTTGCAATCCATGCACCAATGCGGTGGATGGCGGCGGGCGGCTGGGGATTGACCAGGCGTGCGCGCGGCAGCGGCACGCCCGATCAGTGTGCGCCCGGCGGCCCCGCTTGAACAGGGGCCGCCCCCGCGATCAGCGGGCGGCGCGTTGCGCCTGGTAGACCTGAAGATGCGAATAGGCCACACGCAGGTAAGTCGCGTCCACGCCCAGCGTGCGGGCACGGCGGACCATGTCGCCAACGATGTGATCGGCCTCGACGGGCAGGCCCTGGCGCAGGTCGCGGAACATGGAGGCCGTCATGGGCTGGGTGCGGTCCGACAGCAGCTTGCGCACGGTGGCGTCCGCCTCGGGCCGCACGGTGTGGCCGGAGGCTGCGGCCACCGCCTGCGATTCCTGCAGAAGACCGAGCAGGATGTCGACGCCGTCGTCGGTGGACGCGATCTCGCCGACCGAGCCGCGCATCAGGCAGGTGGCGGCGGCAAGCGTCGTCAGCATGACGTACTTTTCCCAGATGTCCTGATAGATGTTTTCGCTGAGGCGGCTGACGTATTCGCCGCCCGCCAGCGCCTGCTCCAGCGCCACGCAGCGCTCGCTGCGGGCGGGACCGGCGCGTTCGCCGAACACCAGGTTGGCGTGCTTGCCCAGGTGAACGACTTCGCCTTCTGGGCCGAGCGTGGCGTTGATCTGGCACAGGCCGCCCAGCACACGATGGGGCTCGAATTCGCGGTCCAGCACGTCGTACTGAAGCACGCCGTTCATGATGGGCAGCACGGCGGTGTCCGGTCCCACGGCGGGGCGGATAGCCTCAATGGCGCTTTCCAGGTCATAGGCCTTGCAGGACAGCACGATGACGTCATAGCTTTCCTGCAGCGTCTGCTGCGTGACCAGCTTGGGGTGCAGCGTGGCGTCGCCCAGCGGGCTCTGGATGCGCAGCCCCTGTTCGCGGATGCGCGCGGCGCGCGGTTCGCGCACCAGAAACGTCACGTCCGCGCCGGCCTGCGCCGCGCGTCCGCCAAAGTATCCGCCGGTGCCGCCGGCGCCCAAGAACAACAACCGCATGCCTGTCTCCTGTTGGCTGCCCGCGTCAAGCGCGGGCCAATGCGGGCATTATGCGCCCGGGCCACGCCGCTGCGCACGCGCGCCGGCCGATGGATCATGCGCTGGACGCTTCAGGCTTGCGGCTCCACGCGTCGGACCTGCCCACGACGCATCAGGCTTGATGCCCTGGACGCCTCACGCCTGCTGTTCGCGTTCCACCCAGGCCTCGTAGCCGCCGCGCAATGCCCAGATCTTGCGGTAGCCGGCCGCGCGCAGCCGCGAGGCGAGCAGCGCCGCCGACACCTCATTCGGGCACGCGCAATAGACCACGATGTCGGAATCGATCGCGCCGGGATCCAGCGCGGGCAGCGGCTGCTTCAGGTCCACGGCCACGGCGCCCGGAATGCGCGCGGCATCGCGCTGCGCCTCGGGCCGCACGTCAAAGACCAGCGCCTCCCTGCCGTCCTGCCGCCATCGCATCAATTCATCGACCGACAGCCGCGGAATGACGCGCAGGCTGCGCAGCAGGATCTTGCGCCGCAGAAAGCGCGCCACGATATAGAGCGCCAGCACGGCCACAAGCACCGCCAGCCCCATCGGGCCGTAGGTGCCCAGGATGTCCAGCACGTCGTTGATGACACTGTGAAAGAGCCCGCCGAGCAGCAGGGCCGAGCCCACCCAGATCAGCGCGCCAGCCAGGTCATAGAGGAAGAAGCGGCGGTAAGGCGTGTTGGTCAGCCCGGCCATGACGGTGGACAGCGCGCCCGCGCCCGGCAGGAACTTGCACACCAGCAGCGCGCGCACGCCGATGCGCAGGTACAGACGCTGCGTCTGGCGGATGCACGAGTCCTGCGACAACGACAGCTTGCAGACCACGCCCAGCAGGCGCGATCCGTAGCGCCTTCCCGCCCAGTACCACAGGCTGTCGGCGATGAGGCACGCGGCCGTGGCGGCCACGAGCGGCACGAGCCAGCCGGCGGCGCCGGCCAGCGCACCGGCGGCGATCATCATGGGATAGGCGGGCACCGGCAGGCCGGCCTGCTCGATGAGGACGTTGGCGAACACGAGCCACCCGCCGTACTGTTCGAGCAGCAATTGAATATCTTGCATTGGGGTTTCCAGCTTGCCGCGCGCGGCGCGGGCGCGGCTCATGCGCGCAATTTTAGGCGCGCGGCCTCGCGCCTGGGGCATAGACCCTGCCGTCCGCGCGGCAACACAGCGTTCCATTGCAGTGCATCGCGCGACCCGCCTGTGTCCATCATCACGACACCACGCACCAAACTGGTGCCACGCTTCCCCGCGAGGGTGCCTATAATCCTGCCCGGCCATCAGGTTTCCCCGCCTTGTCGCGGGAACGCCCCGTGGCATACATATTGCTTCGCCAGGACAGGCTGAGAACTCGACCATTGGGGCGAGTGCGCCGCCTGGCGCTCCCATCCGATGACCGATCCCACGCCCCCGTTCACGCACGATCTGCCCGGCACGACTGCCGGCGGCAGCGGCCTCCGTGCGGCGGGCGGCATCTCCCCATCCCTCCATTTCCTGTCCTTCCCCGCGTAGGAGTCACCTGCATGAAATCCCTATCCCTTTCGTCCGCCGGCGGCATCGCCCGCCGCGGCCTGCTCAAGCTGGCCGCAGCGGCTGCCGGCGCGCTGCTGTTCTCGGGCGCGGCCCTGGCGCAGGCGCCCGCCAAGATCAAGGTCGCCGCCGTCTACACGGTGCCGGTCGAGCAGCAATGGGTGTCGCGCATCCACATCGCGCTGTCCGCCGCGCGCGACCGCGGCGAGATCGACTACACGTTCTCGGAAAACGTCACCAACGCCGACTACGAGCGCGTCCTGCGCCAGTACGCCGAGCAGGGCAACAAGCTGATCGTGGGCGAAGCCTTCGCGGTTGAAGCCGCGGCACGCAAGGTCGCCAAGGACTATCCGCAGACCGCCTTCCTGATGGGTTCGTCGGGCAAGCCGCAGCAGCCCAACTTCTCGGTGTTCGACAACTACATCCAGGAACCGGCCTACCTGACCGGCATGATCGCCGGCGGCATGAGCAAGACCGGCAAGATCGGCCTGGTGGGCGGCTACCCCATCCCCGAAGTGAACCGCCTGATGAACGCCTTCATGGAAGGCGTCAAGGAAGTGAACCCGAAGGCCGAGTTCACCGTGACCTTCATCGGCTCGTGGTTCGATCCCCCGAAGGCCAAGGAAGCCGCCTTCGCCATGATCGACAAGGGCGCGGACGTGCTGTACGCCGAGCGCTTTGGCGTGTCGGACGCCGCCAAGGAACGCGGCAAGCTGGCCATCGGCAACGTGATCGACACGCAGCCGCAGTACCCCGAGACGGTGGTGGCGTCGGCGCTGTGGAGCATGATCCCGACCATCGAAGAAGCCCTCAAGCAGGTCAAGGCCGGCGCATTCAAGGCCGATGACTTCGGCCAGTATTCGCTGATGAAGCACAAGGGCTCGTCGCTCGCGCCGCTGGGCACGTTCGAGCAGAAGGTCCCCGCCGACCTGATCGCCAAGGTCCAGGCCAAGGAAAAAGCCATCCTGGACGGCAGCTTCACCGTGAAGGTCAACGACAAAGAACCCAAGTCCTCGGCACGATGAACCAAGCGCCTCTCGCCCTGCAACTGACGGGGATCACCAAACGCTTCGGCAGCCTCACGGCCAACGACGATGTCTCGCTGACGCTCCGCCAGGGCGAAGTGTTGGCCTTGCTGGGCGAGAACGGCGCCGGCAAATCGACCCTGGTGTCGATCCTGTTCGGCCACTATGTGGCCGACGCCGGCAGTATCGAAGTCTTCGGCAAACCCCTGCCCGCCGGCCGGCCCGATGCCGCGCTGGCGGCGGGTGTCGGCATGGTGCATCAGCACTTCACGCTGGCCGACAACCTCACCGTGCTGGACAACATCATGGTGGGCACCGAATCGCTCTGGAAGCTGGCCTCGGGCCGCGGCCAGGCCCGCAAGCGCCTGGTGGAACTCGGCCAGCGCTTCGGCCTGGGTGTGGATCCGGATGCGCGCGTGGGCACGCTGTCCGTCGGAGAAAAGCAGCGCGTCGAGATTCTGAAGGCGCTGTACCGCGGCGCCCGCGTGCTGATCCTGGACGAACCGACCGCGGTCCTCACGCCGCAGGAAGTGCAGGACCTGTTCGCGACGCTGCGCGGCTTCGTCGACGAAGGCCTGGCGGTCATCTTCATCTCGCACAAGCTGGACGAAGTGATGGCCGTGTCGCGCCGCGTGGCGGTGCTGCGGCAAGGCAAGCTGGTCGCGGAACGCGACACCGCAGGCACCAATCCCGCGGAACTGGCCGAACTGATGGTGGGCCGCAAGGTGGTCATGCCGCGCGCCGAAGCCGCGACGGCCGCCGAGCAGGCCGCCCCCGTGGTCACGCTGTCCCAGGTCACCGTGCGCGACAGCCGCGACGGCGCGCCGCGCCTGGACAGCCTGGACCTCGTGGTCCACACG
>NZ_DIEJ01000193.1:0-42300 GCF_002418565.1 Achromobacter sp. UBA5777
CCGGTCGCTCAAGCCCCTGACGGCTGGCCGCCGTCCCGGATGCCGGTTCGCGCGGGTCCAGGCCCGTGCGGGTCGGCCGGCCGGGCCGCGTGGATCGCACGGCCAGCTTCTTCCGAAACACTGCGCAAGTGCAGGTCCCGCTGCGGAAAGGGGATCTGGATGCCCGCGTCCCGCAGCGCGTCGTACATCCGCGCCAGCATGTCGCTGCGAATCTCGATCCACCGGTCAAAGTCGTAGGTCCACGCGCGCAAGCTGAAATCCAGCGTGCTGGCGCCAAAGCCCATGAAAAGCACCATGGGCGCAGGCTCCGTGACCACGCCTGGCGTCTGCCGCGCGACGTCGTCCAACAGCGCGAGCACCTGCCGCGGATCGGTGCCGTAGGCCAGCCCGATGCTGATCTCGATCCTGCGGCTGCGGTCCAGCATCGTCCAGTTGGTCAGCTTGTCGGACAGCAGCGTGCCGTTCGGGACGATCACGTCGGCGCCGTCGAACGTCTTGATGCGGGTGGCGCGCATGCCGATATCCCTAACCTGGCCTGACGTGCCGCCGATCTCCACGACATCGCCCGGCTGGATCGGCCGCTCGAACATCAGGATCAGGCCCGACACGAAGTTGTTCACCACGCCCTGCAGGCCAAAGCCGATGCCCACGCCCAGGGCGCCGAACACGATGGTGAGCTGGCTGGTCTGAAAACCCGCGGCCGACAACGCGATGCCCAAGCCCAGCAGCAGCACCAGGTAGTACGACAGCGAGGCGATGCTGTTGCCGACGCCGCGCGGCAGCGACATGCGGGTCAGGACCTCGTCGTGCAGAACGAGGCGCACCGCGCGCGCGGCCCAGAAGGCAATCACGACCGAGATCGCGAAGACCAGGATGTTGCCCAGGCTGATCGAGACCTCGCCAACTTCAAGCGTGTAGGACAGCACCTGCGTGACGAAGGCGTAGGTGGCGCGCAGGACGCGGAAGCGGTCCATGGTGTAGACCGCCCAGCCCACGACCGCGGCGGCGCTGACAAGCCGGATCAGCAGCAGCACCAGCGGCGGCGCGTGTTCCCGCGCCAGCCGGAAGCGCGAAATGCCCTGACGGGCCAGCAGAAGCTGCAGCAGGGTGATGATGACGGTCACGCCCGCGTACAGCACCAGCCCGAAGTAGCCGCTGCCGATGATGCCGCTGGTCAGCATCTCGGACAACGACACATTGCCGACGAGATTGGCGCCCAGCGACACGCACAACAGGGCTGCCGCGCACCAGGCGACGGCGCGCAAGGCGCGCACCAGCCGCTCGGAACCGGGCGGATAGGTCTGGCGCCGTCCGCGCGCCAGCAGCCACAGAATGGCCGTCAGGGCCGCCACCGCCGCCGCTACGGTCGACACACGATAGAAGAGGGTGTTGGCCAGGAACAGGAAGCCCAGCCGCTCGGCCAGGAAGAGCGCGGTGATGACGCGCGGCCAATGATCCAGATGCCGGCGGCTGGCGGGCGGAAGCAGGCGCAGCACCGGCACCGCCGCCAGCACCAGGGCGATCTGCTGCACCATCAACGGCGCGTCTGGCTCGAGGGCCAGCACGCCCATCATCGACAACAGGACCCACGTGGAGATGGGCCGCCCGAGCACACCGGCAGCGGTTTCGCTCATGACGCCGGTGCGGATGGCGTTGCGGCTTTTTCTGGCCAGCCAGATCAGCAGCGGCAACAGCAGCAGTTGCAACGTGTGCAGCGCGCGCTGATTGCTGGCGCCGGCGGCGCCATAGTCGCGCGCGAAGCGGACCTCGATGTCCAGACCTTGGCGAAGAAGGGTCATGGTGTCCTGGTCGGATCTTCCGGACCAGTCCAACGCCCAGAGCGGCGGCGAATCCACGCGCAGCAGCCGCGCGTCGACATAATCGATCGCCTCCATCCCCTGGCGTTGGCCCGCCTTGATCTGCTCCTCGATCACGTTGGCGCGCTGTTCCAGTTCAACCTGTCGCGACAGCGGCACGGACAGCGCCTGGCTTGCCGCCAGCAACTGCCCGATCACCACGTCGACGCGGTCGGCCAATGCCGCCGGCAGCCCCGCCGCGGCCGGCGCGTCCTTGATCGCCTGCCAGGCTGTGCGCCGGCGCAGCAGCTCGGCCGCGTCGCTGGCGTACCAGGCCGTCGCCTGCCGCATGTCGGCCCGCCACCGCGCCAGCCGCCGCACGTCAAAGAGCCAGTGCCGCTCCAGGCTTTCCAGCCGCATGATGGGAAAGTTGCGCAGCTGGGCCGGCTGGAATTCGTAGAGCTTTTCGTCGGCGGATTTGGCGATGGCATCGAGCGGCGGCATCAGCGCGGTCAGCGGATCCGCCGTCGCCGCGCGCTGCAACACGCCCTCGGCGTATCGCAAATCCGTGTCCGCCCGCAGCGGGATTTCGGCCATCTGGATCGCGGCGGGCGGCGCGGCCGGCGCCGGCGTTTCCGCTGCAAGCGCCACATGCGCCCATCCCAGTACCAGGCCAAACAGCCAGAAGAGGATTCGTGCGCGTGCGCGCATGTTGCGGCTCCGTGGTGGGGGACGGATTTGCGGTTACTTGGGATCGACTGCGAAACGGCGGCATGTCACGATATCGCGAAATGCGGCGGGCCAGAAGGGCAATGTGGATGTCGCCATTCGCAATTCGCGAATCGCGAATGGCGCATATGCCGCGAGCGCTGCCGGTGCGGAGAGTTGTCGCAAGCGTGTCCGGCGATTGGCGTGCGAAAAAGCAAAAACCCCGCCGCAGTAAATACCGGGCGGGGCTAAATGCTTGAATCTTTTGGTGGCCTGGGGCGGAATCGAACCACCGACACAAGGATTTTCAATCCTCTGCTCTACCGACTGAGCTACCAGGCCAACGAAGCCCGCCACTATACACAAAATGTCGGGGACACGTTGCGGCGCAGCGCTGCTAACAACAAAACTCGGGCGGCTAGGCGCCACCATTAACAAAAAACCCAGCGCAAGGCTGGGCTTTTGTGGGAACCGAGGCTCCCGGAAATTCTTTTGGTGGCCTGGGGCGGAATCGAACCACCGACACAAGGATTTTCAATCCTCTGCTCTACCGACTGAGCTACCAGGCCAACGAAGTCCGCAACTATACACAATTTTTTGGCGTTGTGCCAGCTGGGCGGGGGAAGCGTCGCTTTTTTTTGTGACCGGTCACGCGATGTCGCCGCCCATGGGCAGCAAAGCGTTCAACTGTTGCCTACAAGGCACGATTGGGCGCCAACTGCCCGCGATTGGGGACGGGAATGGCCTGGGGATAACCCGCAGGAGTATAATCGTCAGCGGTTTTGCTGTTACAGCCGGATGCTTTCCCGCCTTTGACGCGCGACAAGCGGGCTGCGACGCATTGTTCTTATAGTGGCAGTACTTAACGCTTAGCCGCGGGTGGCTTTCCGCCATCCCTCACACATGTCGGTAGCTGTCCTTGCCTTCGGTCTGAATCACACGTCCGCGCCGGTGTCGGTCCGCGAACGCGTGTCCATGCCCGTTGATCTGGTCAAGCCCGCCCTCGAAGGCTTGCGTTCGGCATTCGGCGGCTCCGTCCGCGAAGCCGCCATCCTGTCCACCTGTAATCGCACCGAGATCTACTGCGCGGCCGACGGCCACGTGGCGGATCAGTTGCCCGCCTGGCTGGCTGAACACAACCGCCTGGACGCCGGCACGCTGCGCCCGCACCTCTATCGCCATCATCAAGACGACGCCGTGCGTCACGCTTTCCGCGTGGCAAGCGGCCTCGATTCCATGGTGCTGGGTGAAACCCAGATCGTGGGCCAGATGAAGGACGCGGTGCGCGCCGCCGGCGAAGCCGGATCCCTCGGCACGCTGCTGCACCAGATGTTCCAGCGCACCTTCTCGGTCGCCAAGGAAGTCCGGTCGCAAACCGCCATCGGCGCCGAATCCGTGTCCATGGCCGCCGCCGCAGTGCGTCTGGCCGAGCGCGTGTTCGGCAACCTGGACCAGGCCCGCACGCTGTTCATCGGCGCGGGCGAAATGATCGAATTGTGCGCCACGCACTTTGCCGCGCAGCGTCCGCGCAGCATGGTGGTGGCCAACCGCACGGCCGAACGCGCCGAACTGCTGGCCAACCGCTTCTCGGCCAGCACGATGAAGCTGTCCGACCTGACCGAGCGGCTGTCCGAGTTCGACGTCATTGTTTCCTGTACGGCAAGCTCCCTGCCCATCCTCGGCCTGGGGATGGTTGAGCGGGCTACGCGCCTGCGCCGTCACCGCCCGATGGTCATGATCGATCTGGCCGTGCCGCGCGACATCGAACCCGAAGTCGGCCGTCTGGACGACGTTTATCTGTACTCGGTGGATGACCTGGGCCGGCTGGTGCAAACCGGCACCGACGCGCGCCGCGCCGCGGTGGTGCAGGCCGAAGCCATCATCGAAACCCGCGTCCAGGGCTTCATGCACTGGATGCAATCCCGCGAAGTGGTGCCCGTCATCCGCGACCTGCACCAGGCCGCCGAAGACGTCCGCGCCGCCGAACTGGAACGCGCCCGCCGCCTGCTGGCGCGGGGCGAATCGCCCGAAGCCGTGCTCGAGCAACTGGCGCACGGCCTCACGCAAAAGTACCTGCACGGCCCGCTTGCGGCGCTGAACCGCAGCGAAGGCGACGACCGCAAGCAACTGCTTGCCTGGATGCCGCGCCTCTTTCCTGGCCGCGACTCCCGCCGTTAGCGGCTCTGCCCCACGCCCCGCCTCCTGGCGGGCGTTCGCTTTGTGGGCGCCCGCTTTCTCTGTTTTCTCTCTTGGTCTTCCCCTCATGAAATCTTCCATGCGCAGCCGGCTGGAGCATCTGTGCCATCGCCTGATCGAGGTCGATGCTCTGCTTGCCGAACCGGAAACCGCGTCCGACATGGACCGCTTCCGCAAGCTTTCGCGCGAGCGCGCCGAACTGGAACCGGTGGTCGAAGCCTTTACCGCGTTCGCCCGCACCGAGGAAGACATCGCGACCGCGCAGGAGATGCTGACCGAGCCCGACATGAAGGCGATGGCGGAAGAAGAGATCAAGACCGGGCGCGTCAAGCTGGAATCGCTGGAAGCGGCGCTGCAACTGCTGCTCCTGCCGCGCGACCCCAACGACGGGCGCAGCGTCTTCCTGGAAATCCGCGCGGGCACGGGCGGCGACGAGAGCGCGCTGTTCTCGGGCGACCTCCTGCGCATGTACACGCGCTACGCGGAACAGCGTGGCTGGCGCGTGGAACTGATGTCGGAAAGCGCGTCCGAGCTGGGCGGCTACAAGGAAGTGATCGCGCGCATCGACGGTGACGGCGCGTATGGCCGGTTGAAGTTCGAATCGGGGGCGCATCGCGTGCAGCGCGTGCCGGCGACCGAGGCGCAGGGCCGCATCCACACGTCGGCGTGCACGGTGGCCATCATGGCCGAAGCCGACGCCATGTCCGAAATCGTCATCAATCCCAGCGACCTGCGCATCGATACCTTTCGCGCCAGCGGCGCGGGCGGCCAGCACATCAACAAGACCGACTCGGCGGTGCGCATCACCCACTTGCCGACGGGGCTGGTGGTGGAATGCCAGGACGACCGTTCGCAGCACCGCAACAAGGACAAGGCCATGCAGGTGCTGGCCGCGCGCCTGAAGGACAAGGAAGAGCGCGAGCGCCAAAGCAAGGAAGCGGCCGAGCGCAAGAGCCTGATCGGCACGGGCGACCGGTCCGAGCGCATCCGCACCTACAACTATCCGCAGGGCCGCGTGACCGATCACCGCATCAACCTGACGCTGTACAAGCTGCAGCAGATCATGGAAGGCGACCTCGAGGAACTGACCGGCGCGCTGATCGCCGAGCACCAGGCCGAGCAGCTCGCCGCGCTGGGCGACGACATTTAAGGCCGTCGCCATGACCGCGCCCCAGATCAAGAGTCTGCTGCTCGACGCGCGGCTGCCGCGCCTGGAAGTGCGCATGCTGCTGGAGCTCGTGCTGAACAAGCCGCGCGCGTGGCTGCTGGCGCACGACACCGATCCGCTGGCGCCTGACGTGGCGGCGGCGTACGAGGCGCTCGCGCAGCGCCGATTGGCCGGGGAGCCCATGGCCTACCTGCTGGGTCATCGCGAATTCATGGGACACCGGTTCCGCGTGACGCCCGACGTGCTGATTCCCCGCCCCGATACGGAAGTCCTGGTGGAAACCGCGCTGGAATGCATCAAAGGCGTCACAGGGCCAATGGTGCTGGACCTGGGAACCGGCAGCGGCGCGATCGCGGTGTCGATCGCGCTGGCGCGGCGTGACGCGCGGGTGATGGCGTCGGACGTCAGCGCGGCCGCACTGGCGGTGGCTGCCGGCAACGCGTGGGATTTGACGGCTGCGGTGCGCTTCGTGGAAGGAAGCTGGTACGAGGCGGTCCCGGCCGGCGAAGGATTTGATCTGATCGTGTCCAATCCGCCCTATGTGGCGAGCGATGATCCGCATCTGGACCAGGGCGACGTGCGGTTTGAGCCGCGTGGCGCGCTGACCGATGGCGCGGGCGGGCTGGATGACCTGGCGCGCATCGTCCAAGGCGCGCGCGCCCATCTGAAATCCGGCGGCTCGCTCTGGATGGAGCATGGCTGGGATCAGGCGGAGCAGGTACGGGACATGCTCCGCCAGGCGGGGTTCGCAGATGTGCACAGCCGCCAGGACCTGGCGGGGATCGAGCGGATCTCGGGCGGGCGTTTGCCGGTCTCAGGTGCCTGAGCGCGGCGCACGGCAAGACATTTGCTGTTGCATCTGCCGGATATACCGGCGCCGCGCCGGGGTAATCGGGCGGTTTTCCCGGCTGTACCTATAATTGACCCATTCCGTTTTGCCTGTCCAAGAGACCACCATGAGCGACGTTCAAGAATTCATCCGCGAAACCGTTACCCAGCACCCCGTCGTGCTGTTCATGAAGGGCACCGCCCAGTTCCCGCAATGCGGGTTCTCCGGCAAGGCCATTCAAATCCTGAAGGGCTGTGGCGTGAAGAAGCTCGTCACGGTCAATGTGCTGGAGGACGACGAAGTCCGCCAGGGCATCAAGGAATTCTCCAGCTGGCCCACCATTCCGCAGCTGTACGTGTCCGGCGAGTTCATCGGCGGCTCGGACATCATGAATGAAATGAACGAGTCCGGCGAACTCAAGACGCTGCTGGAGCAATCCGGCGCCACGGCTTAACGCCATCATGCGGCGGCTCGTCGTCGGCATCACGGGCGCCACCGGCGCGCTCTACGCGGTGCGCATGCTGCAGGCGCTGCGCAACGTCGAAGACGTCGAGTCGCACCTGGTGGTGTCCGCTTCTGGCGTGCTGAACATCAAGCATGAGCTCGATGTCAGCCGCCAGGACGTTTATGCGCTGGCCGACCACGTACACAGCATTCGCGACGTGGGCGCCACGCTGGCCAGCGGCGCGTTCCAGACCGCGGGCATGGTGATCGTGCCGTGCTCGATGCGCACGCTGGCGGCGGTTGCGCATGGCCTGTCGGATAACCTCATCACGCGCGCCGCCGACGTCACGCTCAAAGAGCGCCGCCGCCTGGTGATGATGGTGCGCGAGACGCCGTTCAATCTGGCACACCTGCGCAACATGACGGCCGTGACCGAAATGGGCGGCATCGTGTTTCCGCCGCTGCCGGCGTTTTATCACCGGCCCAAGTCCATCGATGAAATGGTGGACCACACCGTGGCCCGTGTGCTTGAAATGTTCGACATCGTCGTGCCCGGTCCGCACTGGGAAGGCACGTAGGCAGGTTCTCGCCTTCGCCTTGCCGCAAGGCTTGCGCTTGACGCGCGTCGTGCAACGATCACCAGCGGCCCCGCTTGAGCGGGGCCGACTGCATAAGGGCGGTTCTTATTCCACCAGCCCCATGCCATTGAGCGCCGCCAGATTCTCCGGCCATTTGCGCGCCCGCGCGTTCTGCAGTTCGATGCGGGCCCAGGCCATCCATCCGGCCCATTCAATCCGCTTGTCCCACGCGGTGCCCCACGCTTGCAGCGCAGCCAGCCCAGCGGCGGCGTGCTGTTCCGCGGCCTCGAACTCTCCGGCTGTCAGCGCCAGTTGCGCCAGCAGCAGGCGCGGCTCGCCCACCCACGGGTTGTGTTCGACTGCGGCTTCCAGCATGTGCCGTGCGCTGTCCATTTCGGTCAGCGGGTGCATGCGCGTAATGACCTGCCAGTACAGCGCGCTTGCCGCCGCTTCGTCGCGCGGGCTGAGCGTGGCGCGGCAGTGGTCGAACGCGGGCGGGATGGGAATGCCGGTGTCCTGCGGCATGCGAGATAGCGGCGCCAGCAGATGCGAGAGCATCGACAGGATGTTCGACGGCGGCTTCAGCGGGCCGGGCCACAGCGACGAGGCCCAGTTCGTTTTCAGGTCGCGGCGCTGCTGCTGCGGATAGCCCGCGAAGATTTCGTCCTGCCAGCTGTGCCATTGCTCGCCGATGTCGGCGGCGGACACGACGGTGAACGCCGCGACCTGGCGCGGCGTGAAGGCGAAGACCTGTCCATCGGCGCCTTCCAGCGTCAGGCCCTCCGGTCCCGTGCCCTGGCCTTGCAGGATGGCCTGCACGAAGCGCGTGCGCGGCATCGCGCAAAAGAGACTGACCCATTCCTCGGCTTCGGTGCCCAGCACGTCGCGCAGGGTGTTGCGCTCGCGTTCTCGGTCAAACAGGGTGAGGTCTACGTATTCGTTGCCGTAGACGCTGTGGAACAGGCCCAGGAGGCGCACTTCGCGCGGCTGGTTCCAGAGCGCCAGCGTGCGGTAGACGCCCAGCAGATGATGCTTGAACGTGCCGGCCTTGTGCCAGTCTTCGCCCGCGCTGCGTGCAAACAGCAGGTCGAGCAGGACGGGCAGGTCGGCGTCGACGGCTGCGTAGTGGTCGGCCAGCAGCGCGCGCGCGTGCGGATGGAGTTCGGTAGGGGTGGACATGGTTGGCGGGTGGGTTGGATGAAAGCAGGCTCTATTGTGTCCGCATGCGCGGGCGCTGTCATCGCGGTGTTTATATCGAAATCCGCATATCAATATGAATATTCATCGCTTCCGGTTTTGAAGCGCGCTCACTAGAATCCGGGGTCATTGTTCCAATCCTCAATCGTTTAAACCTGTAGAGACTCTCCCATGCGCCTTCGCCATTCCCTCGCCGTTTTTGCCACCATTCTTGGATTTGCCGGCACGTCGGCGATGGCGCAGGACGCCGAGCTGAAAGTGGGCGTCACCGTCGGCCCGCACGCGCAGATCGGCGAAGTCGTGCAGCAGGTCGCGGCCAAGCAAGGCCTGAAGGTCAAGCTGATCGAGTTCAGCGACTTCATCCAGCCCAACGCCGCGCTGGACGCCAAGGAGCTGGACGTGAACATCTACCAGCACAAGCCTTTCCTGGAATCGCAGAACAAGGCGCGCGGCTACAAGCTGGTGCCGGTGGCGACCGCGGTGGTGCAGCAGATGGGCATCTATTCCAAGCGCGTGAAGTCGCTGGACGATCTGCCGCAAGGCGGCAAGGTGGCCATCCCGAACGATCCGACCAACGGCGCCCGCGCGCTGCTGGTGCTGCAGGCCGCCAAGCTCATCAAGCTGAAGGACGGCGTGACGGTGACGGCGTCGATCTTCGATATCGCCGAGAACCCCAAGAACCTGAAGTTCGTCGAGATCGAGGCCGCGCAACTGCCGCACTCGCTCAAGGACGTGGACGCCGCGGCCGTGAACTCGGCGTACGCGATCCCCGCAGGCCTGTCGCCCGCCAAGGACGCGCTGGTGCTGGAAAGCAAGGACGCGCCGTTCGCGCCCGTCGTCATCGCCGCGCGTGAAGACAACAAGAACGATCCGCGCATCGCGCGCTTCATCAAGGCCTACCAGTCCGACGAGGTGAAGGCCTTCGTGGCCAAGCAGTTCCCCGGCGCATACACGACCTCCTGGTAAACCGGCTAGCGGGGTTTGCGATGCCGGGCGCGCGCCGTCGGGCGTCCGTCAGCCCCCGCATCCGCGCGCGCGAGCCACGTCCGAACCTCTCCCTCCAAGCCCTCCTGCAATAACTGCGCCGGCGCGCTCATGGCCCGGTCGCGTGACCACACCACCGCCAGCACCGGATCCTCCAGCGCCAGCAGTTGGCGCGCCACCAGGCCTTGGCGCTGGGCGTAATGCGCGCCCAGGCTTTCCACGATGGCGACGCCCAGCCCCTCTGCAGCCAGCGCACACGCGGCTGACGACTGCGCCGCTTCGATGATCGGGCGATAGGGCAACCCGCGCGCCTCCAGCGCCTGGCGCGTCGCGCGGCCGGCGGGTAGGGCGGGCGCCAGCACGATCGGTCCCGCCTCGGCCACTTCGTCCAGTGTCAGGGTGGCTTTCTTCGTCCACGGATGGTTTTTGGACATGACCGCATGTAGTCCCAAGGGCGCGAGCCGCAGGCTGGACACGCGGTCGATGTCCGGCGGCGAGCCGATGATGATGCCCAGGTCGATGCGGTGATCCACCGCCATCTCGATGATTTCCAGCGCGGTGCCGGCGCGCACGGTCACCGCCACCGCCGGATGGGCGCGGCGTACGCCGGCCAGGGCAGGAGGCAGCAGGCTGGACGCGGCGATGGCGACGGCGCCCACGTCCAGCCTTGCCAGCGCGCCCTGGCGGATGTCGACGGCCAGCCGGTCGACGGCCTCGATGCCGGCCAGCGCATTGAGCACTTCGGGAATCAGCGCGCGCCCCTGGCTGGTCAGGTGCAGCCGCCGGTTCTCGCGGCTAAATAGCGCAAAGCCCAACCGCGTTTCCATGTCGCGCAGGAGTGCGCTGGCGGCGGGCTGCGTCATGTTGACCGAGGCGGCTGCGGCGGTGACGGTCTCGAGCCGGTACATGGCGCGCAGCAGCAGGAGTTCTCGCCGATTGAACATATGAAATTCATATGGAAATAGTCAATTCATCTATTTGACCATATGAACTAGCGGCCGCCAGAATAGCCCATCGCATTCCGCATCTCGACGCCTCATTGCCATGCCCGCCAACACCATCGTTTCCGTCACCTGCATTCCCTTGCGCCTGCCGTTCCATCACTGGAGCCCGTCGCCCCTGTTCGCGGGCCGTCCGCGCGACAAGCTCGACAGCGCGCTGGTGCGCGTGCAGACCGAAGACGGCACGGTGGCCTGGGGCGAGTCGTATTGCGTGGAGCCGCGCGCGTTGCCCGCGATCTTCGAAACGCTGATCGCGCCGCTGGCCTGCGGGCGCGAAGCGGACGACGACACGCTGCTGCCGGGCATGCAGCGCACGCTGCACAACCTGGGCCGGTCCGGTCCCGTGGTGCACGCGCTGGCCGGGCTGGACATCGCGCTGTGGGACCTGCGCGCCAAGCGCGCCGGCGTGCCGTTGTACGCGCTACTGGGCGGCAAGCGCCGCGAGCGGGTCCGTGTGTATGCATCGCTGCTGCAGTATTACGGCAACGCCGAGCGCCTGGACGCCGTGACTACGCAGGCCCTGAACGAAGGCTATAGCGAGATCAAGCTGCACGAGCGCACCGCCGACGCGCTGGCCGCCGTGCGCCGCAGCACGGGGCCGGGCGTGCCGATCATGGTGGACACGAATTGCGCGTGGCTGCCGGGCGAAGCCGAAGCCGCCATCGCCGCCATGCGCCCGCATGATCCGTTCTGGATCGAGGAACCCTTGTGGCCGCCGGAAGACGACCGCGCGCTGGCCCGCTTGAAGCAGGCCTGCGGCATTCCCCTGGCGGTGGGCGAGAACGCCAGCAGCGCCACCGATCTGGAGCGCGTGGTTGGCACCGAAGCGGCGCAGTACGTGCAGCCCAGCGTCATCAAGCTGGGCCTGACCGCCGCGTGGCGGATTGCGCAGAAGTGCGCGGACTCAAGCGTCATCTGCGCGCCGCAGGTCGCATTTTTTGGCCCCGGCTATCTTGCCAGCCTGCATCTGATTGCCGCGCAGCAGACCGAGGTGTCGCTGGAACGCCTTTACGTCGAACTCGCGCACGTGCCGTACGGACGCAGCGTGCCCATCGAGAACGGCTGGGTCAACGTGCCGGATGCGCCGGGGCTGGGCGCGGATCCGGAAGCGGCACTTGCCGAGGGCCGGTACAGCGCCTGAACCCCAACCCGTAGAAAACCAAGCGCAAACCGCCACGAAGCCACAGGCCCCCAGAGGCCGCAGAGAACATGAACCAGGAGACAAAGACATGCACCCATCGCGCAGAGCGTTTCTGATCAACAACGCCACCCTGGCCGCGGGCGCCGCCGTATTGCCGTGGTCCTTCGCGGCACGCGCCGCGCAGTATCCGGACAAGGCGGTTCGCCTGTATATCCCCTACCCGCCGGGCGCGGCGACCGACACGCTCGGCCGCATGGCGGGTCAGGTGTTTGCCGAGGCGCTGGGCCAGCCCTTCGTCGTGGAAAACCGCGGCGGGGGCGGCACCACGATCGGCACGCGCGCGCTGGCGGTGTCCGCGCCGGACGGCTACACCATCGGCATGGTCGACTCCACGTTCACCATCAATCCCGCGCTGCTGGGCGACCGTCAGCCGTACGACGCCATCAAGGATTTCGCGCCGATCTCGCTGATGGCGACGGCGCCCTTCGTCATGGTGGTGCACCCGTCGGTCAAGGCGACGGACATTGCGTCGTTCCTCGCGCTGGCCAAGTCGCAGCCCGGCACGTTGTCGTTCGGGTCGGCGGGCGTGGGCAGCGGGCCGCATCTGGCGGGTGAGCAACTGCGCCAGCAGGCAGGCGTGGACGTGCTGCACGTGCCGTATCGCGGCGGCGGCACCGTGATCACCGACCTCTTGGGCGGCCAGGTGCAGTTCGGCTTTGCCACCGTCCCGACGCTGCTTGAACACATCAAGGCCGGCAAGTTGCGCGCGCTGGCGGTCACCAGCCCGCAACGCACGAGCCAGTTGCCTGACGTGCCGACGTTTGCCGAGGCCGGCCTGCCCGGTGTGGATATCTCGCCGCTGTTCGGCGTGATTGCGCCGGCCGGCGTGCCCGAGCCGATCATCGAACGCCTGTCGCAGACGCTGGGCGAATCCGTGCGCAACGGCGCGCTGCGCGACAAGCTGGCCGGGCTGGGCTTTCAGCCGGTCGGCAGCACGCCGGCGGAGTTCGCAAAGCGCATCCGCGACGACGTGGCCAAGTGGACCGCCGTGGTCCAGCGCGGCAACATCAAGGCCGAGTAAGCCGCGCCGGCTCAGGCGTACTTGCCCGTCAGGCCGCCATCCACGAGCAGTTCGGTGCCGGTGATGTAGGACGCCTCGTCCGACGCCAGGAAGGCCACCGCATTGGCCACTTCCCACGGCGTGCCCATGCGTCCCATCGGCACCTGCTTGTCGCGCGCCGCGCGCGCGGCGTCCAGGTCGTTGGCATCGAACATCTTTGCGACATTGGCGGTGACGCGGGGGGTGTCGATCAGACCGGGTATGACCGTGTTCACGCGGATGCCGTCGGCGGCGTACTGCTGCGCGGCCATGCGCGCAAAGTGGATGACCGCGGCCTTGCTGACGCTGTAGGCCAGATGCGGATAGCCGGTGTACCGGATGCCCGCAATGGAAGAGACGGCCACGATGGCGCCGCCGCCCTGCGCGCGCATGACGGGCGCCAGCAGGCGCGTGGCGATCAACAGGCTGGTCACGTTCACCTGCTGGATGCGGTCCCAATCGGCGATCGAGATGTCTTCGGGGCCGCCGACCTTGCCGATGCCCGCGTTGGCCTGCAGGATGTCGATGCGGCCAAAGCGATTCACCGCCGCGTCAACTGCCGCCTGCATTGCGGCCGGATCAGCCACGTCGGCTTGCACCGCCAGCGCGCTGCCGCCGGCCGCTTCGACCTCATGGGCGGCCTCTTCGGCGGCGGTCAGGTTGGCGTCCAGAGCAATGACGGCCGCGCCCTGGCGCGCGAGCGTCACGCAGCTGGCCTTGCCGATGCTCCAGCCGGGCGCGGACGTGCCCGCGCCTGCGACCAGCGCAACCTTTCCGGCCAGGCGCGCGCCGGACAGCGGGGCAGCTTGAAGGGGCGTGCCGGCAACGGGCGTACCGGCAACGGGCGTACCGGACCCCGCGCTCACGATTGCCCGCCGTCTTGCTGATGGCTCTTGCCTTTGCCCACGTACGGAATGGCGTGGTCGATGGTTTCCCAGATGTATCGCCCGGAAGGACTTTGCTGCTCTTCGGCCACGTGCGACACCAGGCCCGCCGCGCGCGAGATCACCGCAAAGCCGCGCATCAGGTCGGTAGGCACGCCGATCTCGCTGAGCAACGCGGCCCCCGCGCCGGTCGCATTGATGGTGATGTGCTTGCCGTACGTCTCGTCGATGGCGCTGGCCAGCCAGCGCAGCGCCTGAACGGAATCGCCGCTCAGCTCGTTCTCGGCTTCGGCCAGCGCCAGCAGCTTGATCGCGCGCGGATCGTCCGGCTTGTGCAGGTGATGGCCGAAGCCGGGCAGCGGGCTGCGCGACGCGCGGTGTTCGCGCGCAATCGCCAGCGCTTCCGCGGGACCGTCGGAGGCCTGACGGATGCGGTCAAGCAGGCGCGAGCAGTTTTCCATGGTGCCCACGAACTGGCTGCCCACGGCCATCAGCCCGGACGCCACGGCGCCCTGCAGATTCTCGGGTGCACTCATGTAGATCAGGCGCGTGGCGATCGCGCTGGGTGTCATGCCGTGCTCCATCAGCGTGACCAGCACCGCGTCCACGATGCGCATGTCCACGGGACGCGCGTCGCGGCCGAGGATCTGCATGATCATGACTTCGGTAAACGACTTCTTGCCGATCAGGTCTTCCACCAGGTCGACGTCGCGATACGACATGCCGGTCAGGTGATGGGCGCAGAGGCGGGTTTCGGGTTTGTTCATGGCGTTTCCTTCATTGCGGCGTCGCGCACCGCGTTCTTCAGCACCTTGCCCACGCTCGAGCGCGGCAGGCTGTCGTGGAAATGGATGTGTTTAGGCGTGGCGACCGGACCCAGCAGCGCGCGCACGTGCGCCTTCAGTTCGTCGCCATCGGCCTCGGCGCCCGCCTGAAGCTGGACGGCGGCGTGGACCGCTTCGCCCCACTTGTCATCGGGCACGCCGAACACCGAGCATTCGTAGACGGCGGGATGCGCGGACAAGGCGTTTTCGACGTCCACCGGATAGATGTTGAACCCGCCGGTGATGATGACGTCGCGCAGGCGGTCCTTCAGGAACAGATAGCCGCGCGTGTCGATCAGGCCTGTGTCGCCGGTGTGCAGCCAGCCGTCGACCACGGTTTCAGCGGTCTTCTCGGGCAGGCGCCAGTAGCCGGTCATCACCAGATCGCCCTGGACCACGACTTCACCGATCTCGCCGCGTGGAAGCAGCGTGCCGTCGGGCGCCATGATCGCCACGTCGGACAACGGCGTGACGCGGCCGACCGACGCACGATTTTCCGGCGCTTCCAGGTCGGCGGGGCGCAGCACGGTGACGATCTGCGGCGCTTCTGTCTGGCCGTAAGTCGTGCCCAGCACCGGGCCGAAGAAGGCGCGCGCGCGCTCGATCTTTTCCACGGGCATGGGCGCGCCGCCGTAGATGAGGTTGCGCAGATGCGGAAAGTCCGCGCGGGAGACGCCGGGCTGCGCCATGATCATGTAGATCAGCGTGGGCGGCATGAAGCTCAGCGTGCCGCCGCGCTCGCGAAATGCCTCGGTGATCGTGGCGGGCGACACACTGTCCAGCAGCAGATGCGCGCCGCCCTGCGCCAGCACCGGCAACAGATAGGTGCCCGTGCCGTGCGTGATGGGCGCGGACACGACGTAGCGGTCTTCGGCGGTGAGGCCCCAGTTGAGGATCTGGTTGACGATGCCGGCGTTCCACGCGTGATAAGGCTGCATCACGCCCTTGGGCAGGCCGGTGGTGCCGCCCGTGAACTTGATGGCCTGCGTGGCGTCGCGCGGCAGCGGATGACGCGCCGGAACGCGGTTGGCAAAACGCGCGAGCAGCGCGTCCAGCGCCAGGTCAGCGGCCGCGTCGTCCAGCACGATGCGTCGTGCTGAACCCGCGGGCACGAGCGGCGCGCCTACGTCGTCGATGATCACGATGGACGGCTCGGTCGCATCCAGGATGCGGCCGATCTCTCGCGCGGTGCTGCGGTAGTTCAGCGGCACCCAGACCTTGCCGCTGGCCAGCACCGCCAGCAGCGCCAGGATGTGACGCGCCGAGTTGCCGGCGCAGATGGCCACGCGCGTTTGCGGCTCGGGGTCCAGATCCTGCAGGGCGGCCGCCAGTTCACGGGTGTCCGCCGCCAGCCGCGCGTAAGTCACCTGCCCGTCGGGACCGTCAAGCGCCACGCGCTCCGGGTACTGCTCGGCGGCGCGGAAGAAGAAATCAATCGGGTACACCTATGCTCCTTGGATGCTTAATTGGCCTTGAGGTTGGCGCTTTTCACCACCGCGCCCCACTTGTCGATCTCGCTGGCGATCTTCTTGGCGAAGGTCTCCGGCGTGTTCGGCGCTTGGGGCGGGAAGAAGCCGCCTTGCTTGTAGGAGGTTTGCAGGGCGGGCGTCGCGAGCGCCTTGTTCAGCGCCTGGTTCAGGCGGTCGATGACGGGCCGAGGCGTGCCGGCCGGCGCCACCAGGCCAAACCACGATTCCACGTCGAAGTCAGGCAGGCCGGACTCCGCCAAGGTGGGCACATCGGGCGTGGCCGGCAGGCGTTGGGGCGAGGTGACGCCGATAGCGCGCAGCTTGCCCGCCTGCACGTGGGGCAGGGACGAGGGCAGGTTGTCGAACATGGAGTCCACCTGCCCGCCCAGCAGGTCCGCCACGGCAGGACCGCTGCCGCGATACGGTACGTGCAGGATGTCGGTGCCGGTCTTCATCTTGAAGAGCTCGCAGGACAGGTGAATGGACGATCCGCTGCCGGACGACGCGCACGTCAGCTTGCCGGGATGCTGCTTGGCATAGGCGATGTATTCCTGCACCGTCTTGATCGGCAGCTTGGGATTGACCACCAGGATGTTCGGAATGGTCGCCAGCAACCCGACGGGTTCGAAGCCTTTGACGAAGTCGTAATTGAGCTGGCTGTACAGCGTGCGGTTGATGGTGTTGGCAATCGATCCGACGTACAGCGTGTACCCGTCGGGCGCGGCACGCGAAACGATCTCGGCGCCGATGTTGCTGTTGGCCCCGGTCTTGTTTTCCACCACGACCGTCTGCCCCAGTTCTTCGGCCAGGGACTTGGCCATCAGGCGCGCCACGATGTCGGTTGCGCCGCCGGCCGCATAGCCGACGACAAGAGTGATGGGGCGATCGGGATAGGGCTTGGCCGCCCAGGCGGGAGCGGCGGCCACGAGGGCCCCGCTCAAGGCCACCGCCGCAGCGGTCCAGCGCTTGCCGAATGTCTTCATTGTTGTCTCCGTCCTGTTTGTCTAATAATTGGACAGCTCTTCGTCTGTCCGCCTTCATATTCGGCTTTGATGGAGGCCCTATCAACGCAAGGTGTCCAGAAATTGAACAAACCGGATTCCGAGGGTTCCGGTCCGCGCATCCTGCGGCGCGGGCTGAAGGTGCTGGGCGTGCTGCGCCAGGCCGGCGCGGCCGGCATGCACGTCGTGGACATTGCGCGGGCCGCGGGCATGCAGCGGTCCACGGTGTATCGCTACCTGGATGTGCTGGTCGAGGAGGGCTACGCGCTACGGGAATCGGGCGCGCCGCGTTGGCGCGTTGCTGAACTGGGCGTGATGATGGCCGGCGACCCGCACGCGCAGGCCGTGCGCAGTCTTCGGCCATTGCTGCGCCAGATCAGCGACGTGAGCGGCGATTCGGCGTTTCTCATCTGCCGCGCGGCGAATGATTCGCTGTGCCTGCATCGCGAGGTCGGCAATTACCCGGTGCAGGTGCTGGCCGTGACGGTCGGGCACCGTCAGCCGTTGGGCGTGGGCGCGGCCGGGTTGGCGCTGCTGGGCGCCTTGCCGGCCGCAGAAGCCGACGAGGTGGTGATGCAGAACGAGCAGGCGCTACGCGCCTACGGCGGGATGACGGTGGCGCAGATGCGGCGGCTGGTGGAGAACACGCGCGGGCGCGGCTGGGCCGTGGTGGGAAACGCGGCGGTGCCGGGCGTGTTGGGTGTGGGCATGGCGCTGTGCGATGCGGGCGGCTATCCACGGCTGGCGGTCAGCGTGTCCAGCCTGATCAGCCGGATGCAGGCGCCGCGCCAGCGCAGCATTGCCGAACTGATCCGCGCGCAGGTGTCACAGAGCGGATTCGGCATGCCGCACGGGGCGGGCGAGGGGGATTGAGGCCCGCCGCGATGCCGTTCCGGCGGCGGGCGGGGGCCGTTCTGTTCAGGCCGCGGCCGGCGTCGGCACGCGGTACGTCTTCTGGTAATGCACCGTGAACGTCTTGAAGGCGTCCAGCGCCTTGTGCGGGTCGTGTCCCGGCTTGACGAGGAAGCTGTCAAAGCCCACGCGCGCCTGATAGTGAATGGTGTCGATCATCACGTCGCCGACCGCGCGCAGCTCGCCTTGCCATTCGTAGCGCGTGCGCAGCAGCTGCGCCAGCGAATAACCGCGGCCATCGGTGTAGACCGGAAAGTCCACGGCGATGAACGCGATGCCCTCGGGATGCAGCACGCCATCGGCGTCCGCCAGGTCCGTCAGGTCGGCGTCGGGGTTGAGCAGCACGGCCACGGGATGTTTGTGGCGGCGCAGCGTGTTGCGCGAAGTCTTCCAGACGGACAGCGGCACGATCCAGCCGGGTTCGTCGGACGGGACCTGGCCTTCGGCGGGCACTTCGGGTTCGGGGACGAACGGACGCGACGTGTCGGCCTCGAGTTTGCCGTTGCGGATGAGATGCGGGCCAGGGGCGTCGTGGGCGTAGATCTCAGACATGGGCGGGCTCTGCTTGCTGCGTGGGTTTGGCGAAGGCAGGGTCCGCGTACACGTCCTGCTTGAAGGGATCGATGCCGACGCGGTCCACCACGTCGATGAAGCGTTCGGCGTCGCTGTCGCGCAGGCCCAGATACGTGCGGATCAAACGGTCCACCACGCCCGGCACCTGATGGCGCGCGAACGACGGGCCGATGATGCGGCCGATGGCCGCGCCGCCGCCATGCGTGGATTCAAGGTCGGGCAGCGGCTTGGCGGCGCCGTTCTGGCGGCCGCCCACCGTGACCTGATACCACTCCTCGCCGGCCTTGTCGACGCCAAGAATGCCGATGTGGCCCACATGGTGATGGCCGCAGGAGTTGATGCAGCCCGAGATGTTCAGATCAAGTTCGCCGATCTCGAACAGGTAATCCAGGTTGTCGAACTGGCGCTGGATGGCTTCGGCCACGGGAATGGAGACGGCGTTTGCCAGCGCGCAGAAGTCTCCGCCCGGACAGGCGATGATGTTGGTGAGCAGACCGACGTTGGGCGTGGCGAGGTTCAGGGCCTCGAGCTTTTGCCACAACTCGTGCAGCCGCGCGCGGCGCACGTCGGCCAGGATCAGGTTCTGTTCGTGCGACACGCGCAGTTCGCCATAACCGAAGTCGTCGGCCAGGTCGGCCACCGCATCCATCTGGTCCGCGGTGATGTCGCCCGGCGGCACGCCGGTGGGTTTGAGCGACACGGTCACGGCGGCGTAGCCGGCAACCTTGTGCGCATGCACGTTGGTGCGCAGCCAGCGCGCGAAGCGCTTGTCTCCGGCGGCCAGCGCGTCCGTGTTGTCGATGTCGGACGCGGCGGCGGCGTCGTGCTGCGGCCAGACGAAGCGCGCCTTGATGCGGTCCACGAATTCCTGCGTGATGGTGTCGGGGCCGTCCTTGATGCGCTGCCATTCTTCATCGACCTGTTGCGCATAGACCTCAGGCGTCAGGTCCTTGACCAGGATCTTGATGCGCGCCTTGTACTTGTTGTCGCGGCGGCCATGCAGGTTGTAGACCCGCAGGGCGGCCTGCAGATAGGTCAGCAGGTGCTGCCATTCGACGAACGGATTGATGAGCTTGCCGACGATGGGCGTGCGGCCCAGGCCACCGCCGATCCACACGCGAAAACCCAGCTTGCCGTCGCGTTCGACCGCCTGCAGGCCGATATCGTGCACGCCTACGGCCGCGCGGTCTTCAATCGCGCCGCTGACCGCGATCTTGAATTTGCGCGGCAGGAAGGCGAACTCGGGATGCAACGTCGACCACTGGCGGATGATCTCGCACCAGATCAGCGGATCCACGAGTTCGTCCGGCGCGACGCCGGCAAAGTGGTCGGTGGTGGTGTTGCGGATGCAGTTGCCGCTGGTCTGGATGGCGTGCATCTGGACGGTGGCGAGTTCGGCCAGGATGTCCGGCACGTCTTCCAGCTTGGGCCAGTTGAACTGGATGTTCTGGCGCGTGCTGAAGTGTCCGTAGCCGCGGTCCCACTTGCGCGCAATGTGCGCCAACGTGCGCAACTGGCGCGACGCCAGCAGGCCATACGGAATGGCGACGCGCAGCATGGGCGCGTGGCGCTGGATGTACAGGCCGTTCTGCAGGCGCAGGACGCGGAAATCGTCCTCGGTGAGCTGGCCGTCGAGAAAGCGGCGCGTCTGATCGGCAAACTGCGCGACACGCTGCTCGACAAGCTGTTGGTCGACGGGGTCATACACGTACATGTCTACTGCCCTTGGAAGTCTTTTCGGTCTGAACCCCGGGGATGGGGTCGGGCGCACGGCGCCGGCAAAACGGGATTCATAACCGTAACAGCCACCCGCAAAGACCGTCTAAGTCATTCTGGTAATAAAGAAATAAGGCCCCGTAGGGGCCTTATGGGTTCTGATTGTTCGTTCGGTGCAGGGGTGAGCTTACGAACTTATAAGGATATTCGCGTTGTCCTTGAACAAGCTTTCGACGCAGCTACAACGCCGCGTTCACCGCCCACCGGGCCACGAACACCAGAATGATCACCAGACAGGCCGCGAGCAGCAGGCCGGTGGCGATGAGGGGGCCGGGTTTGTTGTGGGCGATGTCGGCGTCGTAGCCGCGGCCGCGGCGTACGCCGAAGAAGGCCCACAGCACCGAGCGGACCGTGCGCAGGAAACCGAGCATATGCGCCTCCGGGCGGATTCTTGACGGCCCACTGTAGACGCTGGCGTGTCCGGCAGACAGATGCAGATCCGCGTCAGCCGACCGTATCAGATGGCGCGGCGGCGTGTGCGCCGATGCCGCGCACGATGTGTTCCAGCAGTTCGCGCGCGGCAGGAGAGATGTGGCGGCCGGCGCGGCTCAGGACGTGCAGGCTGCCCTGGTTCAGGATGGGATTGGCGAGCGGCAGGCTCGCGAGGCGCTGGGCCTGCATGTCGGCGGTGACGGCGATGGGCGGGGTGAGCGCGTAGCCGATGCCGGCGGCCGCGAATTGCCACAGCGCCTTGAACGACGAGGTGGTCAGCACGTTGTGCAGCCGGACCTGCTCGCTGATCTCGGCGGCCTGGATGTGTTGGCGCACGCCAAACCCTTCCTGCATCGACGCGCCGGGGTAGTCCGCCAGATCGGTCAGCAGCAGGGGGCGGCGCAGGCGCGTCAGCGGGTGGTCCTGGCGCACGATGGCCCGTATCGGCTCGGGCCGCGAGTAATGCGTGCGCAGCCGGGCATCGTTGGGCGGCTGGAACACCAGCCCGATGTACGCGCGGTCGTCGACGATGCGCTGGACGATTTCGGACGTGCGGGCCACGTCGATGTCCAGCGTGACTTCGGGATGGCTGCGCCAGTAGCCCGGCAGCACGCGGTCGAACATCAGTTCTACAAAGCCTTCGCCCAGCACCAGGTCGATGTGGCCGCGTTCGGCTTTGCGCAGGCTGTCGATTTCAGAGAAGAAGCTCTCCTGGATGTCCTGTTGCCGCTTCACGTAGCGGGCCAGGATGTGGCCGGCATCGGTGGGCACGAGGCCACGTCCGCGGCGCTCGAACAGCGCCATGCCGCAGTCGCGCTCCAGGGCGGCGATCGCGCGGCTGACGGCGGATGGGTCCATTTCCAGGGCCTCGGCGGCTCCTCGCACGGATCCGCGGCTCATGACCTGCATGAAGTAATGGGTACGGCGCGCGTCGAGTTGTTCGTCCATGGCGGCTGGGTCCGGGCGGAATGCGGCGGATTTTCCACGGAAGAAATTAAGGGTTTACCCTTATTCCGATGCGTCCCGTGCAAAATTTTCCGAGGAAAGGCGATTTCGTTGCATTTTACGCAACGTTTCTCGGTGGCCGGTGTCATGGTTGCCCGCCAGAGGGGTGGGCGAAAATTGCGCAGTCCGAATTGGCCGCCCGCTGCGCGCGCCGTTCGCGCCGTATTGGCCGTTTGAATCGACTGAGCCGCTTCACAAGGGCCGTCGCTTGAACCTTTTCGAATTCGCTTGCCCCGCGGGCTGTGTTGGCCTCGACGTCCGGGCGTCGGCTTCCGGGTTCGTCCGGCCCACTGCCACGATCACTATTCACGTCATCAGGGGAAAACCAATGTCTCATGCCAGCGCAAGCCTGGCCTCGCCGTCCATGCCGCTATCGGGGCGCGTGCGCATGCTCGCCGCCATCCTGCTGGTGGTGGTCATTTCCGAAGCGATCGGCAGCGTCACCTTCTCGGTCGGTCCGGGCAAGATCATCCTGCAGCCCATGCTGTGGGCCATTTTCATCGGCGCGGTGGTTGCGGCGTTCGGCCAGCGGCTGCCGGCAGGCGCCGGCATCGACAAGGCGATGCAGACCCGCATCAGCGGCTACCTGCAATACGCGCTGCTGCCGTTTCTGGCCAAGCTGGGGCTGATGGTGGGTGGCGCGTTGCCGCAGGTGCGCGAGGCCGGCTGGGCGCTGGTGTTCCAGGAGTTCGGCCACTTCTTCGGCACCATGGCCATCGGCCTGCCGCTGGCGCTGCTGCTCGGCATCAAGCGCGAAGCGATTGGCGCGACGTTCTCGGTGGGCCGTGAGCCCAGCCTGGCGATCATCGGCGAGCGCTACGGCATGAACTCGCCCGAAGGCCGCGGCGTCATGGCCGAATACATCACCGGCACCGTGATCGGCGCGCTGTTCGTGGCGCTGATGGCGGGCTTCATCACCAGCCTGAACATCTTCGATCCGCGCTCGCTCGCCATGGGCGCCGGCGTGGGCTCGGGCAGCATGATGGCCGCCGGCGTGGGCGCGATCGCTTCGCAGCAGACGCCCGAAATGGCGCATCAGGTCGCTGCGCTGGCCGCCGCCGCCAACCTGCTGACCACCGTGGTCGGCGTGTACTTCACCCTGTTCATCTCGCTGCCCACGACGATCTTCCTGTATGGCAAGCTCGAGCCCGTGCTGGGCCGCTTCTCGCGCGGCAAGAACGAGGCCGTGGTCGACGACAGCGTGTCGGAAGACGTGCCTGCGCACGGCTCGAAGATGGGCTTCGGCGACCGCCTGACCGCGTACGTCATCTGCGGCCTGTTCGCGCTGGTGGGCAACCGCCTTGGCTACAACGTGCCGTTTGCGGACGCGCTGCCGGGCATGGCCATCATCGTGCTGCTGGTCGTCATCACCGACCTGATCCTGCGCGTCGTGCCCAAGCTGCCGGCCGTGTTCGTCCTGTCCGTGATCGCCATGACCGCCGGCTGCCCGGGCGTGCTGCCGTATTCGGATCAGATCATCGCGATGGTCGGCAAGGTCAATTTCCTGCCGTTCACGACGGTGATCCTGGCGATGGCCGGCCTGTCGATCCTGAAGGACCTGCCTGCGTTCCGCAAGCTGGGCTGGAAGATCGTGGTGGTGTCGTTGGCGGCGAACGCCGGCACGTTCATGGGCGCCACGATGATCGCGGAATTCTTCCACTGATCGGCACTAGCGTCATGAAAAAGCCGCCTGTTGTACAGGCGGCTTTTTTTATGGGCTTGCTTGGGACGGTGTCACACACGTGGGGGATCGGGGCGCGAAGACGTCAGGGCGTGGCGCCGGGCCGGTAGCGCGCGTTGTCGGTCACGTTTTCAGTGGGACCGATGTTCGCCACCGGGGGGATGCCCACGCCGGCAGCCTTCAATGCGACAGCCGCCTGCAATTCCACCTGCGGATTGCCCATGGCGACGCGATAGGGTTGCAGCGGCGCCAGGCCTTCGATGGTGCCCCAGTCATTAGCGATATCGGCGCGTTGCGCCACCGGGTCGGGCCGCGCGGCAAAGTCCTCGACCGCGCGCCGCATCCGGGCGTCCGCGTACAGGTCGCGCAATTCATCGATATTGATGGCGGAAGCGGTGAGGGCGAGGGGCGCGACGGCAGGGTCGGATTTGTGTCCGACAGGCGGGGCGTCTTGTTCCGCCCTTGCCAATCTATCGGCCTGGGCACGTTCCACGCGCTGGGCGTCGCGGGCGGCCTGGGCCTGCGCGGTGCGCTGGGCCTGCCGGGCGGCGAAGTTCTGCGCGGCGCGTTCGGCTTCCCATGCGGGGCGGTTCTCATCCAGCATCGAAACGCGCGCCGGATAAGGCGCGGCGACGTGAGGGATGGCGGAGATCGCAGAAATGGCCATGCGGGGGCTCCTTGTCGTGATTGACCTTTGGGTTGGTCTGTCCGGGGAGATGCAAGTTCACTGTAGCAAAGGCCTCTGCGAAAGGCTTTACCCATCTGTGGATTTCGTAACCGTCTCCCACGCCGTCAATTCTTCCTGCAAGGTCGCCAGCTTGCCCCGCACCAACCCGAGCGCGTCGCTGCCGAGCAGCAGGTGCGCGGGAGGATGATCGGCGTCGATGGCCGCCAGCATGGCGCGCGCCGCCTTGCGCGGATCCCCCAGCTGACGGCCGTTTTTCTCTTCGCGGGCCTTGCGGATGGGGTCGAAGATGGGGTCGTAGTCCGCAATGGTGCGGGGCGTGCGCGTCATGGATCGGCCCGCCCAGTCGGTGCGGAACGATCCCGGCGCCACCGCCGTCACGGCGATGCCCAGCGGCTGCACTTCCTTGCCCAGGGCTTCGGAAATCCCCTCCAGCGCGAACTTGCTGCCGCAGTAGTACGCGATGCCCGGCATGGTGATGTGGCCACCCATGGAAGTGATGTTCAGGATGTGGCCGCGCCGGCGTTGGCGCATGAAGGGCAGGACCGCCTTCATCATCGCGACCGCGCCAAACACGTTCACGTCGAACTGGCGGCGCATTTCGGACAGGGGCGACTCTTCCATCACGCCTTCGTGGCCGTAGCCCGCGTTGTTGACCAGCACCTCGATGGCGCCGACGCTGGCCTCGATATCGGCCACCACGCCGTCGATGGCGTCGAAGTCGGTGACGTCCAACACGCGGCCGATGGCAGCGCCGGGAGACAGGCTTTCAAACGCGATGCGGGCCGGTTCGGCGCGCACCGTGCCGACGACGCGGTGGCCTGCGGCCAGGGCTTCCTCGGCCAAGGCGCGGCCGAAGCCGCTGCTGACGCCGGTGATGAGCAGGGTTTTAAGCGAGGTCATGAGGGAACTCCGAAGTCAATGGAGAATGCATGGTAGTCTTGCCAAAACCTGTGGATAAGCCGTATTCCGCTGCTTGTCTTGCACAAAGCTATGAGCACCACATCCAAGGCCCCCGACGCCAAGGCCGGTTCCGCACCTGCTGAAAATCGCATGGCCCAGCTGCTGCGCGCCCTGGCGCCTGACGAGGGCTACAACCTGACCGCGTTGCCCAGCGTGCGCGTGCTGCGCGCCAACCGGGCGCTGGCGCGCACGCCGGTGCTGTATGACCCGGGCATCGTGATCGTCTGTCAGGGCCGCAAGCGCGGCTACTTCGGCGATCGGCTGTACCTGTACGACGAGCAGCATTACCTGGCCGTGTCCGTCCCGGTGCCGTTCAGCATGGAGACCGACGCAACGCCCGAGCGCCCGCTCCTGGCGCTGTACCTGCACCTGGATTTCGCGCTGGCCGCGGAACTGGCGTCGCAGATCGACGCCGCCGGCGCCGCGGCGGTTGCCCGGGCGCCGCAGAGCATGTTGTCGACGCCGATGGATGACGCGATGCGCACGTCGGTGCTGCGATTCATCGAGGCCATGACCCGGCCGCTGGAAGCCGCCGTGCTGGGGCCGGGGCTGTTGCGTGAGCTTTATTTCCGCGTGCTGACCGGCCCGCAGGGCGGTTCGATGCGGGAAGCGTTGTCCCTGCGCGGGCAGTTTGGCCGGATCAGCAGATCCCTGCGCCTCATTCACGCGGAATACGCCGGGCCGCTGGACGTGACGCGGCTGGCGGACGAGGCGGGCATGAGCGTCCCCAGCTTTCACAGCCATTTCAAGGCGGTGACGCAGGTCTCACCCATGCAGTACGTGAAATCGACGCGCCTGCACCAGGCGCGTCTCTTGATGGTGCGGCAGGACCTGACGGCCGAGACGGCGAGTCAGGCGGTGGGCTACACAAGCCCGTCCCAGTTCAGCCGCGAGTTCAAGCGCCTGTTTGGCCTGACGCCGGCGGCGGAGGCGCGACGCATGCGCGAAGGCTTCGCCCTGCCGGCGTTGGCGGACGCCACCTACGTGTCGTCACACTGAATCGGCGGCTCCCCGCCGAAGGTTCGTTCAAGGCTTGGTGGCCTGCATCGACGGACGCTGGCTGAAGCCTTCGAACCACTTGGCCGTGGCGGGGTGCGACGCGCGCCAGTCCAGATCCGGGAAGCGGAAGTCCAGGTAGCCCAGCGCGCAGCCGATGGTGATGGTGCCGATGTCCAGCCGGCCTTCGAGGCCTGCGGCATTCTTCTCGATGAGCGCGAGGCCGTCGCGCACCTTGCCAAGTTGGCCTTCAACCCAGCCATCCCAGCGCAACGCCTCCGGGCGCAGCACGGTCTCGTAGCGCGCCAGCAGCGCCGCACTCAGCATGCCGTCGGCCATCGCCTGCTCGGCCAGCACCGGCCAGCGGGCCTTGCCGGCGGGGAAGAACGTGCCGCCGCCCAGATCGTTCAGATACTCGCAGACGACGCGGCTGTCGAACAGCGCCTGGCCGTCATCGGTGATGAACGTGGGCACCTGGCCCAGCGGGTTGCTCGGGATGATGGTCTGGTCGCGGGCGACGGGACCAGCGGCGCTGGGCAGCTTTTCAATGCGGTCGGACAGGCCGAGTTCATGGGCGATGACCATGCACTTGCGGACAAACGGCGAAGCAGGCGAGAAGAAGATTTTCATGGGGTTCCCTGTCGGTGAGAGGCGTCAGTGTTGCGCAGGGGGCGAACGCTGTCCAGCCCGCTTGCGGATGACCGGCGGCGCACACATGAAAGGGGAATGGATGCGCTGCGCAAGGCGGCGCGAACGCTGGCATGAAGGCGATGGCGCGCGTCGGGCGACGCGCACGTTGCATGCAGACCGCGCCGGAACCGTTGCGGTCCGGCGCCCGCCGCGTATCAGCGGCTTATCCGCTGCTTATTCCGTGATGCCCGTTTCCAGGCAGGGCTTGAACTCCCCGGTTTCCGGATCGCGCAGGAACAGAACACCGGTGGCCACGCCGAAGTACGCGCCGTGCAGTTCCAGTTCGCCCTTTTCGACGCGGCGGCGGATGGACGGGAACGTCATCAGGTTGTTCAGGCTGTGCGCGACGGTGGCCAGTTCCAGACGCTTCAGGTTGGCTTGGCGGTCGCCGGTGTCCGGTGACATGCCCTTGGCCACGGGTTCGATCTGCGACATCCACTTGCCGATGAAATCGCTCTTGCTCAGCGGCGTGGCGTCGTCGAAGAAGAAGCGGATGCCGCCGCAGGACGCGTGGCCCAGCACGACGATGTGCTTGACGTTCAGGCCGTTGACCGCGAATTCGATGGCGGCGCTGGTGCCGTGGTACGACGATTCCGAGTCCGGGTCACAGGGCGGCACAAGGTTGGCCACGTTGCGCACGACGAACATCTCGCCGGGGCCGGCGTCGAAGATCGCTTCGGGCGACACGCGCGAGTCGCAGCATCCGATGATCAGGATTTCCGGGCTTTGGCCGATCTCGGCCAGCTTTTGATAGCGGCTGCTTTCAGTCTGGAAGCGGCCGTCCAGGAAAGATTGATAGCCTTCGGAGAGTCTTTTGGGAAACATGATCTTCACTTCCTAGTATCGAGGCCAGGCTTGCTGGCGCGCCGGTATACGCAATAAGGGGCTTCGTTTGGAAGCCCCTGTTATCGAGTCGGCAGACGCAATTTTCCCATAACTGGCCTGATAGCCACATGTCTAAACCCTGATCGCATAAGGGTTTTTGGCGGCGGGCCGAACGGTGGACTGGCCTAGCGCGCAGCGACGTCCAGCGCGTTCACCCGGGCGAATTCCAGCGGCGTGATCGCCTTGACCACTTTAATCTGGCCGGGCGCGAACGGGCCGACGACATCTTCGCTGACTCTGCCGATCTCGCGATTCTGCGCGTCGTACAGGACATAGGTCAGCAAGACGCTGTTGACGTTGCGCTCCGACTGGTTGGCGAGAAAGCCGGTAATGGTGGAGACGTTGCGGGTGCTGTCGCGCACGGCCTGGACGTTGCCCAGGGTGATGCCGTAGGCAAGGCTTTGCGCGGCAGCGGCGCCGGACAGGCCGGCCAGCACGACGAGCGCGGCAAGGACGAGTTTTTTCATGGTTGTCTCCTGATACGGCCCGCGGCGGCGACGGTAGTACGGCATCGCGGCGGGGATCAGGCGTATCTCACTCCTTTCTGCCACGAGAGACAACGGGCCAGAAGGATGAATGGGTAACAGGTTGCGGCGGATGTTGCCAATGCTGGGGCTTTGTTCGATGATTGCCAAGCCGGCGCCTTGGCCGGCGGACCGTGCCGCCCGCGTCGCGCGTGCCATTGCGCGAAGGGCGCTCAAGGGAGGAACTCATGCTTTCCCGTACCAGCCAGCTGGCTTCGGCCATCCTGTTGTCCGCATGTTTTGCCGGCGCGCAGGCGCAGACCCCCGCCGCTCCCTCAACCGCCAAGACGCCCACGCCGCAGCAGCAGCGCATGTCGGACTGCAACAAGGCCGCCGAGGGCAAGAAGGGCGACGACCGCAAGACGTTCATGAGCAGTTGCCTGAAGGGCGAGGAGCCTGCCAAGCAACTGACGCCGCAGCAGCAGAAGATGAAGGACTGCAACGCGAAGGCCGCGGAACAGAAACTGGCCGGCGACGCGCGCAAGACGTTCATGAGCACGTGTTTGAAGGGGTGAACAACCGGCAAGAAAAAACGCCAGACGATGTCTGGCGTTTTTTTTGGGGCACTACGCGCCTCACGCCGTCGCAATCGGCGTGACCGGCGATCCAATCGCATGCGGCAGGCGCAGCGGCGGCGCCGTCAGCATGAAGTGGTGGCGGCCGTTGGCGAACAGGAACTCCGCCAGGTCCTTCAAGTACCAAAGCTCCGCCAGCGGCAGTCCCAGCTTGAACAGGCAGTGATGGTGCAGCGGCAACATCGGACGCGCGCCGGATTTTTCGCGGGCGGGGTAGGCCTCGACCGCGTAGTTGTCGGCGCAGATGGCGGCGATGCCGCTGTCGGTGATCCACTGCAGCAGCGCGTCGTCGGTGCCGTCCAGCGCGGCGCCGTAGGTGTGCAGCACCTCGGGGTCGGGCGTGCCGTTCATCGCGACCACGGCTTCGGCGTAGCCGGTGCGCAGCACCAGCATGTCGCCGCGCTCGACCGTGATGCCGTCCGTTGCCAGCACGTGCATCAGTTCGGCATGGCCGATCAGCGTGCGGCCCGGGCCGTAATGGCGGAACAGGTCGACCAGCACGCCGCGGCCCTGCATGCCTTTCTGCGCCAGGTTTTCAACGCCCAGCTTCAGCGCGGCGGACGGGCCGCCGCTGTTGCAACCGCAGCCGGTGTGATCGCCATCATTCGGTCCCACAACGTCCACGCCCGCCTGAAAGCCGTTGTAGTAGCGCAGCTCGGGTGTGCCGTCGCCATCGGCATCGAACAATGCGCCCACGTGCGCCAGCGCGTCCCATTGCGTCGAATACTGCATCGACAGCAGCACTTGGTCGTCGCTCAGCACGTCGAGTGCGTCGGGGTTGACGTTCTTCAACGGGAAGTTCAGGTACGGCGTGTCCTTGAGTTTGGTGGGGCTCAATTGCGGCGGGTGGCGGCGCGGGTTGAGCACGTTGCCGCCGGGCAGGTCCAGCGGCAGCGACAGGCAGAAGGTCTTGCCGGCGCGGATCTCGCGCGCGCCCTTCAGGACCTGTTCTTCGGTAATGAGATTCAGGCGGCCGAGTTGGTCGTCGGGCCCGAAGTCGCCCCAGTTGGAGCCTTCGGGCCGATGCTTCCAGCGTTGCATGCGGCTTACTCCGTCAGGAAGTCGACGACCGCGCGGGTGAAGGCTTCCGGTTGCTCCCAGTTCGAGATGTGGGACGTGTTCAATTCCACGTAGCGCGCGCCGGGAATGGCAGCCGCGAGTTCCTGGCCTTGCGCGGGCGTGGCGGCCAGGTCGTGCGTGCTGCTGATGACCAGCGTGGGGGCGGTGATGGACGACACCTGCTCGCGGAAGTCGGCGTCGCGCAGCGCGGCGCAGTTGCCCGAGTAACCGGCGTCCGGCGTGCGGCGCAACATGTCGATCAGCACTTGCGTCAGGCCCGGCTCGGCGGCGCGGTAGCCGTCGGTCAGCCAGCGTTCGACCAGCGTGGGCGCCATCTTCTCGAGCGTCTGCTCGGCCACGGCGGCGATGCGGGTGCTCCAGCCTTCGGCCGAGCCGATGCGCGCGGCGGTGTTGCACAGGACCAGCTTGCCGACGAGTTCGGGGCGCGCCAGCGCCAGCCACAGGCCGGTCGGGCCGCCCATGGACAGGCCGCAGAAGTGCGCGCGCTTGATGTCCAGGTGGGCCAGCAGTTCGGCGACGTCGTTGCCCAGTTGCTCGAAGCTGTATTCGCCTTCGGGGACCGACGACTTGCCGTGGCCGCGGGTGTCGTAGCGCAGCACGCGGAAATGCTTGGTCAGTTCAGGGATCTGGCGGGCCCACATGTCGGCGTTGGTGCCCAGCGAGTTTGAGAGCACGAGCACCGGCGCGTCGGCGGGGCCATCGATGACGTAGAACAGCCGTGCCTGGCTGAGATCGGCGTAAGCCATGGGGAATTCCTTTGGGGAAGGCGGCGGCCGCGCAAGCAGGCGGCCGCGCGGGTATTACAGGTGGCAGACGCCGTCGACGTAGGCTTTGCGCCAGCGGGTGATGGTGACGCGGTCGAACAGGTCGGCCTGCGCAAACGGATCGGCGTCGATGAACTGCTGTGCGGCTTCGCGCGTGTCGACGTCGACGATGTACAGCCCGCCGCCCGCATCCTTGCCGTCATCTTGCAGCTTGGCGCCGCACGCCAGCAGCAGCTGCTTGTTGGCGTCCAGGTATTCCAGGTGCTTGGCGCGGTGCTGCTGGCGCATTTCCTGGTGATTGGGCTTGTCGAAGGTTTCGATGATGTAGGGCATGCGAGGCTCCTGTCAGATCGCCGAGGGATGGCGCGCGAGCGCGGTGACTTCGATATCCATGTACGGGAAGAGCGGCAGCGACGACAGCAGCGTGTGCAGTTCGTCGTTGTTTTCGACGTCGAAGATGCTGACGTTGGCGTAGCGGCCGACGACGCGCCACAGGCTCTTCCACTTGCCGTCGCGCTGCAGCTGCTGCGCCAGGGCCTTTTCGTCAGCCTTCAGTTTGTCCGCGCGTTCGGCGGGCATGTCGACGGGCAGATTGACCTGCATTTGAACCATGAACAACATGATGGACTCTCCATGATGCCGCCCCGGCGCGCGGGGCGGTGTAGCGGCAATTTAGGGAATTCAGTTCGAAAATTTCAGCGGCAGGCCGGTCAGGCGCAGCAGCTCATCGGCGGTCATGTCGCCAAAGATGTCGGTGACCGTCACCCCATCCTTGTTGATGTCGAACACCGCAACGTCCGTGTACACGCGCGACACGCAGCGCACGCCGGTCAGCGGGTACGTGCAGGCCTCGACCAGCTTGCTCTGGCCTTCGCGGGTCTGCAGTTCCATCATCACGAAGACGTCCTTGGCGCCGATCGCCAGGTCCATCGCGCCGCCGACGGCGGGGATGGCATCGGGCGCGCCGGTGTGCCAGTTGGCCAGGTCGCCATGCTGCGAGACCTGGAAGGCGCCCAGCACGCAGATGTCCAGATGGCCGCCGCGCATCATCGCGAACGAATCGGCGTGATGGAAGAACGAGCAGCCGGGCAGTTCGGTGACGGGCTGCTTGCCGGCGTTGATGAGGTCGTAGTCTTCCTCGCCCTTGGCGGGTGCGGGGCCCATGCCCAGCATGCCGTTTTCGGTATGCAGGATGACTTCGCGGCCGGCCGGCAGGTGGTTGGCGACGAGCGTGGGCAGGCCGATGCCCAGGTTGACGTAGGCGCCTTCAGGAATGTCCTGCGCGACGCGGGCGGCGATCTGGTCGCGGGTCAGTTTGGTGCTCATTGCTGCTCCTTGGCGGCCTGCTGGCCTGCGATCTGCACGACGCGCTTGACGAAGATGCCGGGGGTGACGACGGTTTCGGGGTCGAGCTCGCCCAGTTCGACGATCTCGCGGACCTGGGCCACGGCCACGCGCGCGGCGCTGGCCATGATGGGGCCGAAGTTGCGGGCGGTCTTGCGGTAGACCAGGTTGCCCCAGCGGTCGCCGCGCTCGGCCTTGATCAGCGCGTAGTCGGCGTGCAGCGGATACTCCAGCACGTACTGGCGGCCGTTGATCTCGCGGGTTTCCTTGCCGTCGGCCAGCGGGGTGCCGTAGCCGGTGGGCGTGAAGAACGCGCCGATGCCGGCGCCGGCGGCGCGGATGCGCTCGGCCAGATTGCCTTGGGGCACCAGTTCCAGTTCCAGCTTGCCGCTGCGGTACAGGCCGTCAAAGATCTGCGAGTCCGCCTGGCGCGGGAACGAGCAGATGATCTTGCGCACGCGGTTGGCGCCCAAGAGGGCGGCGAGCCCCGTGGTGCCGTTGCCGGCGTTGTTGTTGATGATGACCAGGTCCTTGGCGCCCTGTTCAAGCAGGGCGTCGATCAGTTCCATGGGCTGGCCGGCGGTGCCGAAGCCGCCAATCATGACGGTGGCGCCATCGGGGACGTCCGCCAGGGCGGCGGCAGCGCTTGCAACAGTCTTAGAGATCATGATGTTCGCTCATAGGTGGCGTGTCATAATTTGTTCTTCTTTCGAACTTTCGTTCTTCTGAAGAACATCGTTTCATGGGGAATGCGAGGGCGTCAAGGCAAGCCCGCACGCCGCACTCTCCATCGTTCGGAGTCGCCCGCAAAGGGCAACGCAGGCTCGCCGCGGCGGGCCTTTTACTCGTGGAACCAGACGGATGGCCGAGCAAGATCCCCAGCAACCCAGCGACAGTTACGTGCAGTCCTTCGCGCGCGGCCTGTCGGTGATCCGGGCCTTCGGCCCCGACCGTTCGCAGATGACGCTGTCCGAGGTGGCCGCGGTGACGGGGCTGACCCGCGCCGGCGCGCGCCGCATTCTGCTGACGCTGGAACATCTGGGCTACGTCACGGCCGACGACCGCAAGTTCTCGCTGACCCCGCGCATCCTGGAATTGGGCTACGCGTATCTGTCGGGCACGCCACTGTGGAATCTGGCGCTGCCCTACATGGAAGAAGTCGCCGAGCTGACGCGCGAGTCGTGCTCCGTGTCGGTGCTGGAAGGCGCCGACATCGTGTACATCCTGCGCCTGTCGACGCATAAGGTGATGACGATCAATCTGGCCGTGGGCAGCCGCTTGCCGGCGTGGGTGACGTCGATGGGCCGCGTGCTGCTGGCGGGCCTGCCGGAAGCCGAGCTGGACAGGGTGCTGGCGATGAGCCAGATCCAGACCTACACGGCGGAAACCGTCACCGACATCGCAGAACTGAAGCGCGTGCTGGCCGGCGTGCGTGCCGACGGCTATGCCTGCGTGGCGCAGGAGCTGGAACCCGGCCTGCAATCCGTGGCCGTGCCCATCATCGACCGCAGCGGCCGCGTGATCGCCGCGATGAACGTCAGCGGTCACGCCAACCGGTTTTCGCGCGAGGCGATGCTGGAAGCGTTTTTGCCGCCGCTGCGCCGCGCCTCCGACCAGATCAACCACGCGCTGCTGCGCCGCTAGGCGGCGCGGGCGGGCGGCGAGGTCAGTCGTCAAGGGCATGGCGGCCGTGCTCAGATAGGCGCGACGCCGAGCGTCGTGCCGCCGCAGACATACAGCATCTGGCCGGTGACAAACCCGTTGTCGGGCGACAAAAAGAACATCGCGGCGCGCGCGACGTCTTCGGGCGTGCCCAGGCGCTTGACGACGATGCTGTTGATGATGCGTTCGGTCTGCGGCGCGCCGGCCGGATTGCTCTTGGTGAAGAGGTCGGTGGCGATGGGGCCGGGACCGATGGCGTTGACGGTGATGCCGTCGCCGCCCAGTTCCATGGCCAGCGTGCGCGTCAGGCCCACAAGCCCGGCCTTGGTGGCCGAATAGACCACGCGATCCGGCTTGCCCAGCGCGGCGCGCGACGACATGTTGACGATGCGTCCAAAGCCGGCTTCGCGCATGGCGGGCAGCGCGGCCTGCACCAGGATGAGCGCGGTGCGCAGATGCAGATTGACGACGTAGTCCAGGTCGGCCAGCGTGGCGGTGTCGGCCGTGCCGGGCCGCGTGGCGCCGGCGTTGTTGACGAGACCGACGATGTTGAACGCGCTGGTGACTTCGCGCGCGACTTCCTGCGTGCGCGCTTCATCGGTCAGATCGGCCTGATACGAGACCAGACCCGCCGGCGGATTCTCGGGCAGCTTGTAGTCGATGTTGACGACCTTGTGGCCGGCATCGAGCAGCATGCGGATGATGGCGGCGCCGATCCCGGCGCTGCCGCCGGTGACGAGATATGCGGTGGGTTTGGTCATATCAATTCCCGTTCGGTTCAAAAAAACACTCCTCTGACAACTTCCCGGTTCCCCCGATCGGGGACACCGCCAGATCCGGCTCCGCCGGTCTGCAGGTGTCGCCCCTGGGGGCGCGCGTGAGCGCGTAGGGGGGGACCGATCAATGGGTCAGGTAGCCCCAGGCGAGGACGGCGGTGATGTGGATCACGCCGACCCACAGCATCATGATGACGGTATAGCCCATCACGTCGCGCAGCTTGAGCTTGGACAGGGCCAGCGCCGGCAGGATCCAGAAGGGTTGCACCAGATCATTCCAGGCGTTGCCCAGCATGACGGCCATGGTCGTCTGGTTGAGCGCGCTGCCGATTTCCTTGGCGGCGTCGATCATGAACGGACCCTGGATGACCCAGTGGCCGCCGGCGGACGGCGCGAAGAAGTTGATGACGAACGAGCTGATCAGCCCCCAGAACGGCAGCGTTTCGGGCGTGGCGACGTCGACGAAGACCGCGGAGATCGTGGTGACCAGACCCGAGGCGGCCATGATGGCCATGATGCCGGCGTAGAACGGGTATTGCAGGATGATCCCGGAAATGGTCTTGATGCCTTCGGTCAGTTTGGCGACGTAGGCGGCGGGCGTGCCGAGCAGGATGATGCCCAGGAACAGGATGATGAAGTTGATGAGGTTCAGGTCGAGCGAACCGCCGTCCATGAAGTGAAAGACGACATAGGCCACGCCGAGCGCGCCGATCAGCATGCTGAGCAGGCGGCTGTTGTTGAGCTTGGAGGCGATGGTGCCCTTTTCGAGCATGTCTTCGGCGGCGTTGGACGCGTTGGCGTCGCGGTCGATGTTGGGATCGACTTCGACGATGGCCTCACCCTTCTTGGGGTGCAGCCAGGCGTTGAGCAGCGGCAGGGTGATGATGATGACCAGGCTGGTGAGCAGCATGGGCACGGAGAAGATGGTTTCCGACAGCGGGATGGTGCCCATCTGCGCGGCGGTGGGGTGGCCGGGCGTGGCGACGAGCACGGGGATACTGGCGGACAGGCCAAGACCGTACATGGTGAAGCCGCTGTAGGCGGCGGCGATGATCAGGGGATAGTGAACACCCTTGACCTTCAATGCCAGCTTTTTGGCGACGATGCCGCCGATGACAAGACCAAAGCCCCAGTTCAGGTAGCTGCCGACGCCGCCGACGAGAGTGGCGACGATGATGGCGGTGTGCGGCTTGTGGACGTGGCTGACGATGCGGTTGAGCAGGCGGTCGGTGAGCGGCGCGGTGGCCAGCACGTAGCCCATTGCCAGGATGACGGCCATCTGGGTGGTGAAGGCCAAGAGGCTCCAGAAGCCTTTGCCCCAGGCGCGGGTGATGTCGCCGATGCCCTGGCCTTCGATGCCCATGGCCAGAAGCACGGTGAGCAAGGTGAGCGCGATCGCAAAGACAAAGGGATCGGGCAGATACTTGCGCATCAGCTCGGTAAAGAATGAAGCCAGTTTATTCATGGTGCCTCCAACAACTCCGTAAGGCGGTTCTCTGATGTCCGGCGGCGCGGGTCATCGGGTGACGATGCGGGCGTGCCGGACGATTGCTTTTCTTTGTGTGGGTGGGCTCGTGGCCCGATGGCGCGGTCGGTCATGGCCGCCGCGCCTTTTTGTGGATGCTTGAGAACGGACTCAGGAGCCGCTGGCTTTGCCGTTCAACCAGGTGGCCAGTTCGCCGAGGGCGGCGCTTTTCTCGCGCAGGACGCGCTCGCGGCGTTCGGGGCTCCAGGTGTAGAAGCCCTGGCCGCTTTTGGCGCCGATGTGGCCGCTGTCGACTTTGCTTTTGAGCAGGTCTGAGGGTTCGGTGCGGTTTTCGAGATCTTTGTACAGATAGCTGGCGATGGCGTAGTGAACGTCAATGCCGTTCATGTCGCGCTGTTCGAGGGGGCCGGACAGGGCGAGGCGGATGCCCAGGCTCCATTTGACGACTTCGTCGATGTCTTCTGCGCTGGCGACGCCTTTCTCCAGAAGGGAAATGGCTTCGCGGGCGAGGGCGTGCTGGATGCGGTTGGCGATGAAGCCGGGGATGTCCTGACGCACGAGAACGGGGCGCTTGCCGCCGAAGCGCAGGGTGGCCATGACTTTGGCGACGGTGTCCTCGGAGGTGTCGTCGTTACGAACGACTTCGACCAGGGGGATGACGTCGGCGGGGGTGAAGAAGTGGGTGCCGACAAAGCGGTCGCGGCGCTGGACGGCGCTGGCGATGGCGTTGATGGACAGGCCGGAGGTGTTGGTGGCGAAGAGGGTGTGCGCGGGGCTCAGGGTGTCGAGTTTGGCGAAGATGCCGCGCTTGAGGTCGAGGTTTTCCGGGACGGCTTCGATGACGAGGTCGCTGGTGGTGGCGGCTTCAAGGCCGGGTTCCAGGCGGATGCGCTGGATGGCTTGCTGGACTTCGCCGGGGGCGTAGACGTTTAGCTGGCGTTCGATGGTCTTCAACGCCCGGTCCAGGGCGCCTTCGACGGGGTCAATCAAAACGACGTCGAGTCCCTTCGAAGCGAACAGCGCGGCAATGCCGCTGCCCATGGCGCCTGCGCCGATGACGGCGAGATTTCTGAGGGGAGTGTCCATGATGGCTCGCTTGGTGCTTGCGGCTGCTGCTTGCAGGCGGGCACGCGGGGACCAGGGGTGATGCTGTCTCGTCCGGGGTGCCTTTCTGTGCGCGCTTGGCCAGAAAAATCTTTGTGTTCTATATACGAACATTTGTGCGTGTATAGAATTTCTGTGGGGATAGTACTAAAAGTTGCTGGGGGTGGACAAATGGGGGATTGGGGGTGTTCGGTAGGTGGACGGTGGGTGAGGACGGGAGCTGGCCGCTATATACGGGCCGAAGTAGGTTGGCGGGCTGATGCTTGTGATGCGGTGAAGGGCGCTGATCTTGTCTGGTGGGCTGTGGTCTTGCGGTGGACGGCGTTCTTTTGACGCCCGGCACGTCGTCGGCCTGGGGCGCGCGGGGCTACGATTGCGGTCCGGAGCCTTCGCTCCGGACNNTACACGCCCCGCGCACCCCAGGCCGACGACGCGCCGGGCTCCGGCGGCTTGAGTTCGTCGGGGCGCTGGGGCGGGTTGAGTTCTTGAGGTTCTGGCCTGTGCTCGTGCGAGTTTGAAGCGTCTTGCGGTGCCCGCCCCGCGTCGGCCGCGCGGGCGGCCTGGCGGGGCTTACGCGGTGTCTTGCGTCCGTGTAATGACGCTTCGCGATTGCGGGGAAGTGATTCAGCGCGTGTGGCTGCGAAGCGCCGCCTAAGTCTTTCTATGGGTGGTGGGGGTCGGGCTCAGCCTGTGGCAGGCTTTCGTCGTCCGCGCGATGGCAGACCACGCATAGCTTATTGCCGTCGGGGTCGCGGATGTAAGCACCGTAGTAATGCGCGTGATACTCGGGCCGCAGGCCTGGCGGGCCCTCGCAGGCGCCGCCGTTCTTCAGCGCGCATGCATGCGCCTGGCGTACCGCCTCTCTGGTGTTGGCCATGAAGGCGACCATCTGTCCGTTGCCCGGTTCATGGGGCTGGCCATTGTGCGGCCTGCTGATCACGAAGTAGGGGCGTTGCTGGCCGGCGCTCTGCCACCCCGCCCATGGCCGGTCTCGTTCGCAGAAGCGAGACTCGACGCCCAGAATCTCGAACAGGGCGTCGTAAAAGCTCAGGGCGCGGTCGAAGTCGGTGATGCCGACGAAGATGTGCGAGAACATTTTTTGCTCCTGGGCTTGCCGCCTACCCCGAATTCCGCAGCCCCGCCGCGATTCCGTTGATCGTCAGGTGGATCGCGCGTTGCACCCGCTTGTCGACCTCTGCGCTGGGATTCTTCTGCACCGCGCGATGTCGCCGGATGAGATCAACCTGCAGGTAATTCAGCGGGTCGATATAGGCGAAACGTTCCCGGAGGGCGATCTGCAGCGTGGGGTTGTCGGCGAGCAGTTCGCGTTGCGTCAGCAGTTTGAGCATGGCGAGCGTGCGGCCGTGCTCGGCGCTGATGGCGCCAAAGATGCGTTCGCGCAAAGCGCGTTGGGGGACGAGCTGAGCGTAGCGGGCCGCGATCGCCAGATCGGATTTGGCCAGGACCATTTCCATGTTGGAGAGCAAGGTGCGGAAGGCGGGCCAGTCGCGCGCCATTTCGCGCAGTTGTGCAAGGCGGCCGCGGCGCGAGCGGGGGGCGTCGGGAGCGCCGGTTTCGAGATAGGTCTCGATGGCCGATCCCATGCCGTACCAGCCGGTGAGCATGAGGCGGCATTGGGCCCATGAGAAGCCCCAGGGGATGGCGCGCAGGTCTTCGATGCGCTGGCCTTTCTTGCGGGAGGCGGGGCGTGAGCCGATGTTCAGGCCGGCGATTTCGCTGATGGGGGTGGCGGCGAAGAAGTAGTCGGCGAAGCCGGGGGTGTCGTAGACGAGGCCGCGGTAAGTGCTTTGCGCGGTGTCGGACATGAAGGACATGGCGGGGCCGTGGTGGGCCATGTGGGCGTCTTCGGCGCTGGTGGCTTCGGCGCGGGGGGCGAGGCTGGATTCGAGGGTGGCGGCGATGAGGAGTTCAAGGTGCCAACGGCCGACTTCGGCGTCCTTGTATTTGCTCTGGATGACTTCGCCTTGTTCGGTCAGGCGGATCTGGCCGGCGACGGTGCCGGGGGGCTGGGCAAGGATGGCGTCGAAGCTGGAGCCGCCGCCGCGGCCGACGGAGCCGCCGCGGCCGTGGAAGAGGCGCAGGCGGACGTTGCGGGTGGAGAAGACGTCGACGAGCGCGCGTTCAGCCTGGTAGAGCGACCAGTTGGACGTGAGGAAGCCGCCGTCCTTGTTGCTGTCGGAGTAGCCGAGCATGACTTCCTGCGCGCCGTTTTGCGCGAGTTTTACGCGTTGGCGGATTTCGGGCAGGTCGAGCCAGGCGGCCATGATGTCGGCGCCGCGCTGCAAGTCGGGGATGGTTTCGAAGAGGGGCACGACCATGAGGCCGTCTTCGGCGGCGATGTCCTGGCCGGCGGGGGCGATGAGGCCGGCTTCTTTCTGCAGGACCATGACTTCCAGCAGGTCGCTGAGGGTTTCGGTGTGCGAGACGATGGTCTGGCGCACGGCCTGTTTGCCATAGCGGGCGCGGCCGGCGGCGGCGGCGCGCAGGACGGCGAGTTCGCGGGTGGTGTCTTCGGAGTAGGCGATCCAGGGGGAGGCCAGGGGGCGTGCCTGCGCGAGTTCAGTGCGCAGGAGGTCGACGCGTTCTTCTTCGGATAGCGCGAGGTAATCGAGGGGTTTGCCGTTGTGGGTGACGCCGGCGCGCGAGAAGAGTTCGGCGAGCGCGGCTTCGTGGACGTCGGAGCTTTGGCGCAGGTCGACGGTGGCGAGGTGAAAGCCGAAGACTTCGATGGCCTGCTGCAGGCCGGACAGGCGCAGCTTGGCCAGCGGGGCGCCGTGGTGGGCGCCGAGCGACGCGGCGATGACGGCGAGGTCGGCGGCAAGCTCTTGGGGCGCGTCGTAGGCGGGGGCTGCGACGGTGCTGCGGCGGGCGAGGTTCTGGCCGGTGAGGCGCAGCGCGGTGGCGGCCAGGCGGGCGTAGATGCCGACAAGGGCGCGCCGGTAGGGTTCGTCGCGGCGGTGGGGGGAGTCGTCGCCGCTGCGCTCGGCGAGCGCGAGCAGTTCGGGGTCGGCGGCGATGAGCAGGGTGGTGATGGAGAGTTCGGCGCCGAGGGCGTGGACTTCCTGGAGGTAGTGCTCGAAGAGGACGGTGGCCTGGCGCAGGAGGGCGCGCTCGAGCGTGGTGGCGTCGACATTCGGGTTGCCGTCGCGGTCGCCGCCGATCCAGCTGCCCATGCGCAGGAAGGGTTCCAGCGGCGGGGGCGGGGCGGCGAAGGGTTTGGCGGATTCGCGGTTGAGCAGCTTGGAGAGGTCGCCGTACAGGCGCGGGATGACCTGCAGGAAGGTGCTGCGATAGTAGGAGAGCGCGTTTTCGATTTCGTCGGCGACGGTCAGGCGCGTGTAGCGCAGCATGCGGGTCTGCCACAGGGTGGCGACGCGGCCGAGCAGGGCGGTGTCGAGTTCTGCGAGCTCGTCGGGCGTGAGCTGGGCTTCGCGTTGCGCGAGGGCGGTGGAGATTTCGCGGTGGACGTCGAGGGTGCTCTTGCGCTGGACCTCGGTGGGGTGCGCGGTGAGGACGGGCATGACGCAGGCCTCGGCCAGCAGGCGGCGGATGCGCGCGAGGCCGACGCCTTGTCCGCTGAGAATCTGAATGGCTTCGCGCAGGCTGCCGCGCGCGGGCGTGCCGTCGGTGAGGGCGCGGGCGCGCTGGCGGCGGTTCTGGTCGCGATCTTCGGCGATGTTGGCCAGGTGCAGGAAGTAGCTGAAGGCGCGGGCGACGGAGTTGGGGTCGCTGCCTTGCAGGCGCTTGACGCGCTGTTCGAGCAGTTTGCTGTCGGCGTCGTCGCCTTCGCGGCGGAATTTGACTGCGGTGCGGCGCAGGGTCTCGATGGTGTCGAAGACGCGCTTGCCCTCGCATTCTTCGATGACCTCTCCTAATAGCCGGCCTAACAGCCGGATATCGTGACGCAAGGGTTCTGCGGAATCGGACTGCGTGCGCTTGGCATTCATCGTGCGGGGATCCGTCTGACGGCGGTTGGAAGGGGGCTAAGTCGAAGCGGGCGTTGCGGGCAAACCTTGAAAATGATCGGTCGATTTTACGCAGCGTTCCTTACGGGGGAGGCGGTTTGCTCGGTTAAAGTGCGGGGTATCCCTTCGTCATTCCAGAAGCCCCCTTTATGCAAAATCATCAACGTCGCGCGCTCGTGCTGTTTTCGGGCGGGCAGGATTCCACCACTTGTCTTGCCTGGGCGCTGGAACGCTATGCGCATGTGGAGACGGTGGCCTTCGATTACGGACAGCGCCATCACATCGAACTGTCGGCGCGGCTGAATGTGCTGCGCGAGGTCCGGGCCAATTTTCCGGACTGGGCGGCGCGACTTGGCGAGGATCATCTGCTGGACCTGAAGGTGTTGGGGCAGGTGGGCGATACGGCGATGACCAGCGACCGGGCGATCGAGATGCAGGCGAACGGGTTGCCGAATACGTTTGTGCCGGGGCGCAATCTGCTGTTCCTGACGCTGGCGGCGGCGCTGGGGTATCGGCGGCAGTTGGATGTGCTGGTGGGCGGGATGTGCGAGACGGATTTTTCCGGGTATCCGGATTGCCGGGATGACACGATCAAGGCGCAGCAGGTGGCGCTGGGACTTGGACTTGGGTCACGGGTGACGATCGAGACGCCGTTGATGTGGATCGATAAGTCGGAGACCTGGGCGTTGGCTTATGCGCTGGGGGGAGATGCGTTGTTGGAGACGATCGTCGAGGAAAGCCATACGTGTTATCTCGGGGAGCGGGGGGCTCGGCATGATTGGGGGTATGGGTGCGGGGAGTGTCCGGCTTGCAAGCTGAGGAAGATCGGGTGGGAGAAGTGGGTGGTGGCTTCGGCGGCTGAGGGTTGAGCTGCCGGTTATTTTCTGGCGCGGGGGATGGGGAAGCGCTGACGGTTTCGCGTTGGTTTGTGGCTTGATGTGCTGGGCGCTTTGCTTGTCTGGGGCTGGTTCTTAAGCCGCTCGGTGTTTCTACGGACTGGGGCTGGTTCTTAAGACGCCCGGCGCGTCGTCGGCCTGCGGCGCGCGGGGCTACGATTGCGGTCCGGAGCCTTCGCTCCGGAC
>NZ_DIEJ01000198.1:0-51395 GCF_002418565.1 Achromobacter sp. UBA5777
GGCCGGTCAGCATCATGTCCAGCGCGGCGGGCGCGCCGATCACCTGCGGCAGGCGCAGCATGCCGCCCCAGCCGGGGAAGATGCCCAGCATGACTTCAGGCAATGCCAGCGAGGCGCCGGGCTGATCCGCCACCAGCCGGTAGCGGCAGGCCAGCGCCAATTCAAGGCCGCCGCCCAGGCAATGGCCCTGGATCAGCGCCAGCGTGGGATAGCGCACGCCGGCCAGGCGATTCATGAGGTTCCAGCCGCGCGACACCAGCCCGCGCGCCTGCTCGGGCGTGTCCAGCGTCGCGAATTCGTTGACGTCGGCGCCCACGATGAAGCCGGTGGCCTTGCCGGATTGGATGATGAGGCCTTTGGGCGGATCGGCATCCAGCGCGTCCAGCACCACGGAGAGTTCGGCCATCGTGTCGGCCGACAGCGCGTTGACCGCGCTGCCCGCGCGGTCGAAGGTCAGCCAGGCGATCCCGTCGGGGTCGCGGTCCAGGCGCCAGTGGGAAAGCGTATCCAGTGTCGTCATGGGCGGTCCTCGTCCAGGGTTTCGACCAGCATCGCGCCGCCTTGGCCGCCACCGATGCAGATGGCCGCCATGCCGCGCCGGGCGCCGCGGCGCTTGAGCGCGTGCAGCAGATGCAGCACGATGCGGGCGCCGGATGCGCCCACCGGGTGGCCGATGGCAATGGCGCCGCCGTCGACGTTGAGCCGTTCGGCGTCCAATTCGCCCCAGGCTGGTGTGCCGAAATTCTGCTGGCAGTAGGCCTCGTCCCGCCACGCGGCCAGGCAGCCTAGCACCTGTGCGGCGAAAGCCTCGTTGATCTCCCACAAGTCCAGATCATTCAAGCCCAGGCCATGGCGCTGCAGGATCGGCGTGGCGGCATGCACCGGACCCAGGCCCATGATCGCCGGATCCAGACCGGCCCATTGCGTGTCGATGATGCGGCCCAGCGGGCGCAGGTTCCATTTCTGAACGGCCTCTTCCGAGGCCAGCACCAGCATCGCGGCGCCGTCGGTGACCTGCGAGCTGTTGCCTGCGGTGATGTTGCCCCAGGGCTTGTCGAACACGGGCTTGAGCTTGGCCAGCTTGTCCGGCGTGGAGTCGTCGCGCACGCCGTCATCGTGAGGATGCAGCTTGCCTTGCGTGTCGATGAGCGGCGTGATCTCGGGCATGCCGGCCGCGCGTGCTGCGAGCGCGCGCTGGTGGCTGCGCGCCGCATAGACGTCCATCGCGGCGCGATCGATGTGAAAGAGCGTGGCGACGTTCTCGGCAGTCTGTCCCATCGACAGGCCGACGACCGGGTCCGTCAGACCCTTGAGCAGGCCGATAACGGGCGCCAGGTGTTTCGGCCTGAAGCCGCCCAGCGCCTTGAGCTTTGCGCCCAGGCCGCGCGCGGCGTACCAGCGCGACAGCCAGCGCACCATGCCGTCCGAAAACAACACCGGCGCGCGCGACAGCGCATCGGTGCCGCCGGCCAGCACCAGGTGCGAACGGCCGTTCTGGATGTTGGCGATGGCGGAGTCCAGCGCCTGCATGCCCGACGCGCAGTTGCGCATGACGGTCCATCCCGGCACCCGATCGCCGCAGCCCAGCCGCAGCGAAATCACGCGGCCGATGTTGACTTCTTCGGGCGAAGGGGCGGCGCAGCCGACGATGACCTCGTCCAGGTCCGTTGGCGCATAGGGTTGGCGCAGCAGCAGGGCGCGGCCGGCTTGTACCGCCAGATCCCCGGCGGAGAAGGGGCCCGGGCCCGTGCGGGCCTTCAGGAAGGGCGTGCGAGAACCATCGACGACGTAAACCGGTTTGAATGTCATCCGCTTCCTCCCTCAGGCGACCTTGCGTTCGGCGGTGGGCCGGTCTGCGTCGGCGGCGCCGAGGTCAAAGGGGAAATCATCTACTTTGACCACGGTGTCGCGCAAGCGGTTGCGGCGTTTGACGACCGCATACTCTTCGGCGGTGATCGCACCGATGGTGACCGCCGCGTCGGCGATGTCGCGCACGTTGGCTTGCGGATTGCCGTCCAGCACGCCGCGTTTTTCGATCTCGCGGATCTTGGCCTCGATGGGCTCGGCTTCCAGCGTGGCGGCCAACGCCTGCTCGATCGCGCCCACGGGTTCGTCCGCGGTATCGGGCAGGTGGCAGCCGGCCGTCAGGCGGTCGCGCGTTGCGCTGGGGCTGATCAGCAGCCGGGCCACGTCCTGGCCAAGCTGGTCGGACGGCGGGATCTGGCTGTGGCCCCACGGAAACACGATGCGGCGGATGATCCACGCGACAGCGCGATTCGGGAAGTTGTCCAGCACGCCGTCAAAGGCCTCCTGCAACTTGCACAGCGCGTCCTGGATCGACCAGTGCGCCAGCGGCGCGTCGGCCTTCTGGCGGCCTTCGTCCTCGAAGCGCTTGAGCGTCGCGCTGATCAGGTACATCTGCGACAGCACGTCGCCCAGCCGCGCCGACAGACGCTCGCGGCGCTTCAGGCTGCCGCCCAGCACCAGCATCGACGTGTCGGCCAGCAGTGCAAAGGCGGCCGAGTAGCGGCCCAGGAGCTGGTAGTAGCGCTTCATGTCCGGTGCGACGTCGGCGTTGACGGCCACGAAACGCGCGCCGGTGAGCGAGGTGCCCAGCGCCCGCAGCGTGTTGCGCACCACGAAGCCCGCATGGCCCCAGAACGCGGCATCGAAATCGTCCAGTCCCTGCTTGCGGTCCGGCGATTGCGCGGCCTGCATTTCCGCCAGCACGTAGGGATGGCAGCGGATTGCGCCCTGGCCGAAGATGATCAGGCTGCGCGTCAGGATATTGGCGCCTTCCACGGTGATCCCGATGGGGATCTGCTGGTAGGCGCGGCCAAGGAAATTGGACGGTCCCAGGCAGATGCCCTTGCCGCCGATCACGTCCATGCCGTCGTTGACGACCTGCCGCGCGCGTTCGGTGACGTGGTACTTCACGATGGCCGATACGACCGAGGGCTTTTCGCCCAGGTCCACTGCGCCCGCCGTCATGGTGCGCGCCGCGTCCATCATGTAGGTGTTCCCGCCGATGCGGGCCAGCGCCTCTTCGACGCCTTCGAACTTGCCGACCGGCATGCGGAACTGGCTGCGCACGCGGGCATAGCCGCCCACCGCGCGCGCCGTCAGCTTGGACATGCCGGTGTTGGAAGAGGGCAGCGAGATCGAGCGCCCCGCGGCCAGGCATTCCATCAGCATGCGCCAGCCCTGGCCGGCCATGGCGGGACCGCCGATGATGAAGTCCAGCGGCATGAAGACGTCGTTGCCGCGCGTCGGGCCGTTCATGAACATGGCGTTCAGCGGGAAGTGGCGACGGCCGGTGTCCACGCCGGGGTGATCATGCGGTACGAGCGCGCAGGTGATGCCCAGGTCCTTCTTGCCGCCCAGCAGCCCGTCGGGGTCATACAGGCGGAACGCCAGGCCCAGCAGCGTGCAGACCGGCGCCAGCGTGATGTAGCGCTTGTCCCAGGTGACGCGCATGCCGATGACTTCGCGGCCCTGCCATTCGCCCTTGCAGACGATGCCGCTGTCGGGAATGGCTGCGGCGTCCGAGCCTGCCCACGGGCTGGTCAGCGCGAAGGCCGGCACCTCTTCGCCGCGCGCAAGACGCGGCAGGTAATGGTTCTTCTGCTCCTCGGTGCCGTAATGCAGCAGCAATTCGGCGGGACCAAGCGAATTCGGCACCATGACCGACACGGCCAGCGCGGAGGACCGCGTGGATAGCTTGGTCACGATTTCGGAGTGGGCGTAAGCGGAAAACGCGAGGCCGCCGTATTGCTTGGGAATGATCATGCCGAGGAACCCCTCGGACTTCAGGTAGTTCCAGACGTCGGCGGGCAGGTCGAAGCGCTCTTGCGTGACGTTCCAGTCATTGACCATGCGGCAGGCGGCTTCGGCCTGGTTGTCCAGGAAGCGCTGCTCTTCGTCGGTCAGGCGGGGGCGCGGATACGCCAGCAGGCGGCTCCAGTCGGGACGGCCGCGAAAGAGCTCGCCTTCCCACCAGACCGTGCCGGCCTCGAGCGCATCGCGCTCGGTATCGGACATCTGCGGCAGCACCTTGCGGTACAGGTTGAAGATTGGCGCGGACAGCAGCGCCCGCCGGATGGGGCGCACGCCCAGCAACACGGCGGCCAGGAGCGCAATGACAACCAGCGCGACGATGACTGCGTACATTTTCTTGTCTCCTCGTTGTTCTTCAGTTGCCTGGCGGGTGACCGAAGGCGGCTCGCCGGCCTGTTGCGGTGGAAGGCGGTCAGGCGCCTCCGGGGCTTGCGTTCAAGTGCGGCAGAGGCGAGCGCAGCCCGCCCAGCAGGAAACTCATCAGGCGCGGCAAGAGCAGTTCGCGGTCGTTGGGCTGTTCAGCCTCGTCGCCGGCCAGACCGGTGACCGAGCGCAGCAGGTCGGTGCCCATGATGGCGTACGACGTCGCGCCCAGCATGAACTGGAAGCGCCAGATGATCTCGGCGCGCGGCACGTCGGGCAGCGCGGCGAACAGCGCGTTGCGGTAGCGCGCGAGCACGTCGGCATATTCCTCGGCAAACAGCGCGCGGATGAAATCCGTGGGGTCGGTCATCGTGCGTTCCAGCAGCGGCAGAAAGGTGCTCCCGGCCTGCGCCGGATCGGCGGCCAGACGCAGCAGGGTGCCGAAGAACGCGTCCACGATCTGGGAAGGCTTCAGGGGCTTGCCGCCGGATTGCGCCTCGAGTTCGTCCAGAAGGCGCATGCGCTCGCGATTCAGTACTTCCAGGCGGCGTTTGAGCACCGCCTGCACGAGTGACTCCTTCGAGCCGAAGTGATAGTTCACCGAAGCGAGGTTCACACCGGCCGCGCCCGTGATCTGGCGCATCGACGTCGACTCGTGTCCCTGTTGCGCAAACAGGGATTCGGCGGTGTCGAGGATGGTTTCCCTCGTGGAGGTCGAGCGGATTTCTTGCATAAGGTTGAATTCAAACGTTTGTTTCAAAGCATTATGCGGGAGGCACGGATGAGAGGCGAGCCTCTGCTATCCCCAATAGGGTTTACCCCTAATCGTGCGCACGCGATGTGTCGGTTTTGCGGCACGTTCGCTTTGCATCGGGCGTAAGGACGAGATCCGCCGGGAAGAAGAATGAGGCGCGACATGCCCGCGAGGTTGAGATTTGGCCGATTGGCCTCGGACACCGGCCCTAGGATGAATGTGCTCTGGAACGCACGCCCAAAACCCCGCAGTATCAGCGCGAGAACATGAACGCATTGCCCCGGGTGTGTGCCGGGCGAGGCACCCGCGCAGTCACGGCGCGGCAGGCCAATCGCCCTGATACAGGAGCACGAGAAATGAAGACGTACAAGGTGGGACTGCTGGTTGACGGGTATGAGCAACCCGGCTGGATGCACGAGATGGTTGAGTGGTTACTCCACAGCCAGGATTTCGACCTGACGGCACTGCTGGTGATGAACGGCGAGGCCGCCGATACCGCGCCCAGGCTGAGCGTGAAGGCACTGTTTGGCTCGCTGTCGCGTCTGGAAGGCAAGCTGCTGCCGCAGAAGCAGCGGGACATGCTGGCCTGCCGTGACATGCGCGATGGCCTGCAGGAGGCGGGCACGTCGGTGATCCCGCTGGCGCCGGGCGACGAGGATCCGCACGCGCGCGCCGAGGTTCAGGCGCTGGGGCTGGACCTGGTCATCACGCTGGGGGCGTCGCCGGCCACGCGGGCGCAGCTCGCCAGTTGGTCGCGGCTGGGCGTCTGGCAGTTGAGCTATTCCGATATAGCGGTGGCGACGAGCCGATATGCGGGTTTCTGGGAGGTCTTTCAGCGAGAGGATCACACCACCGTGAAACTCTGGCGCGTGGGCGCCAGGCAGGAAGACGACGAGCTTCTGGACCAGCGCAGCTTCAATACGGAAGTGTTCTGGCTGAAGAATCAGGCGCGCGCATTCAGTTTGGGAAACTTCATGGTCTACGACGCCTTGCAGGCGCTGGCCCATGACCGTCCGGGCGTCGCCCCGCCCGCCATGCAGATCATGAGCGGCCCGCGCCGGGCCGATCCGGCGGAGTGGGATAGCGCCGCATATATTGCGCGCCAGGCATGGTTAATGTCCGATCTCGTTGTGCGCCGCATCATGAAACGCAATATCCGCTGGCGGATCGGTATGTTTCCGTCAGCACGCCAGCAGGCCGTGGTATCCGAAGCCATGGTATTGCAACCGCCAAAGGGCCGGTTTTTTGCCGACCCTTTCGTTTATACGCACGACAAAAAGCCATATATATTTTTCGAGGATTACGATTTTACGTCCCGCAAGGGCACGATCTCGGTCGCGACCTACTCCGACGGGGCTTTCCGGCTGCTGGGCACTGCGCTGAACCTGCCGTATCACCTTTCGTTTCCGTATATTTTTGAACACGAAGGCGTGACGTACATGGTTCCGGAAACGTGCGGAAACCGCAGTATTGAACTGTGGAAATGCACTGAATTTCCGCTGAAATGGGAGCTTGACGTTAATCTGATGACCAATATTTCGGCCGTGGACACCATTATTTTTAAACACGGAGAATACTGGTGGCTATTAACAAATATCGACCGGACCGACGGGCAGAGCCATTGCGACGAGCTGTTCGCGTTCTTCTCCGATTCGCCGCGTTCCACGACCTGGACGCCGCACGCCTGCAACCCGATCGTGCGCAACCCGATGCGGGCCCGCAACGCCGGAATCGTTGTCTCGCCTGGGGGAGACGTGATCCGGTGCGCGCAGTACCAGGGCTTCTGTCACTACGGCAAGGGCGTCTCGCTCAACCAGATCGAAGAATTGACGCCTTCCACCTATGTCGAAACCGACGGCGAAATCCACTACGCAAACTTCCTGAGAAAACGCCATGCTTCAATGCACCATTGGCATCATCAGGGGGGGCACACGGTATTTGACTTCGCCTATATGGAGTAAATCCGCCTGCGGGCGTGTAAATAAAAAATGTTACCGTTATTTCGAATACAGGGACTGTTCACGGGCTTGATGTGTCTGCGGATACAAGTTGACAGGTTTCCCTCTTCTCCCGGCTATTCGACGCCGCGTCCGGCTGATGTCCCGACGTGGCTTTTTTTCGTCTGTAACAAGGGCCAGAGCGCCTGTGCGGGCAGCCCTGATGGGCCGCTTCATAGGGGAGACACGTCCCCGAAGCCCAACGCCGCTGGTGAAAACCCTAGCGGCGAAAAGGACGAGATGAAATTCTCATCCATATTTAGGAACGTGATTAAGGCTAACGATTGATTTCTGATTTTGTCGGATTATATCGCCCTGAAACGTCTTGATTTTGACAAATCCGAACCATAAGATGGGTTCCATGCCATCCGTTATGTTGGCTACCAAAGTCGCCCAGCCCAAACGTCCCGGTTCAGCTTCATTAGATATTCCGGGATATGCGGACCACCCCCGCAGGGCTGGAAAAAAAATAGTCTTCAGCACAGCGAAGATCCCTTCTAGGCCCGTCGAAAAACCGGGAGGACACCATGGCCAAGATGGTCCTGATTGAAGCTCATCCGCTACTGCGGTTGGGTTTGTGGCAGATTCTTAGCAAGTTGGATGATGTGTGGGAGATCGAGGGGATGGGCCTTGCGGACGTGTCCAAGGCCGACGGCGTGCACGCGGGCGCCGATCTTCTGATCTATGGTTTGCCAGTGGATACCGATGAAGCATGGAGCGCGTTGCACGAGATTCAGCGCGTTCTGACGCCCAAGCGGATTCTGCTGTTGACGGACGTCATGCCCTTGCCCATGCCGGTGCAAGGCCTGCCTGGCGCCAGCGTGTACGGTTGCCTGATGAAAACGGCCTCGGTCGAGATCCTCGAGGCCGCCATCCGCCTGGTGATGGCGGGCGGGCAATGCTTCCCGAGCGAACAGGCGCTGCAGGCTCCGGCCTCCACCGTATGCGCCTTGCCGTCGCGGGACGCGGAAGAAGCCGGCTCGAAGGGCACCATGCCCGTGAGCGCGGGGGCACAGCTCCTGCAGATCACGCCGCGCCAGTACGAAGTGCTGGTGCTGCTTGCACGGGGTTATCCCATCAAGACCGTCAGCCGGATGTTGAACATCTCGGTGGCGACGGCCAAGACGCATGCGTGCACGCTGTATCAACGCCTGCATGTCAAGAACAAGGGCGAAGCCGTTTACGCGGCGCTGCAACGCGGTGCGACCTTGGAATGGCATGAACCGAACGGGCGCGAAGTGGATGCCGGGCAGATCTATGGGCGCAAGCTCGGTTGAGTCAGGTTTGCGCTGCCTGCCCGGCAGCAGGAACGCCCAGTTCCAACGCTGCCGGGGTTGCGCATAGCCAATACGGCTAAGGCATAGAAAGCAGGTGTTCGGGTTGCTGTCACCTCGCTTTCCGCCACCAATCATCCTCCTGAACGAGATTCAGCGAACGTAGCCGCTGATAGCATGAGTTGTGTCCGCAAGCATGGATTGATAGGGCGAATCACTTAGTCTCGCCACTGCAATCCCCAGGCTGCGGACAGTATTCCCGTGAACCTGGCAAAGCGCGTGAACCCGCGCCTTGCGCGGCGTTGCGCCAGCGTCATGGGAACCGTAATGGGCCATGCGTCACAAGGTTCTTCCCGGGATGACAACCGTACTGATCGAAGACTACGCTCTGCTTCGTGTCGCAATTCAGCATGTGCTGGAACGTGTGCGCAACGCCGACGATATCCTGGCCATCTCGCCAGCCCACCTTCTCAACATGTCCAGCTCAATCAACAAGCCAGTGGAGTTGCTGGTGGTCGGTTGCAGCGGCACTGCGGAGCAGGACATCGGGCTTCTTTCCCAGGCGATGGCATTCTTCATGCCCCGGCTGGTGCTGGTGCTGTATTCGGCGATGGACCAGAGCGTCATGGCCGCGTGTGCGCGCGCCGGCGTCGCGGGTTATCTGCCCAAGGCGTCCAGCCCCGACGCGCTGGCCGCGGCGGTCAGCCTGGTGATCGCGGGCGGCGAATGCTATCCCCAACCCGCAGGCAGGCCGCCCAGCACGACACACGCGTCCGTGCAGGAGCTGCGTGAACTTACGCAGCGGCAGGAGGAAATCCTGCAGCTCCTTGTGCAGGGTAAGACGATGCGCGAGATCGGCCAGCAGGTCGGCATCTCGGTCGCTACCGTCAAGAGCCACGCGCGCACGTTGTACTGGAAGCTCAACGCGCGCAACCAGGCCGAGGCCGCGTACATCGCGGTGCAGATGGGGTTGGTGCGCAGCTCGAATGGGCAGCCTGCCCCCGGGAAGGGCGAAACGGGTTGATGCGATGACGTGAGTCAGGGCCTGTGCGGGTGGTGATGCTGCCTGCACGGGCCCTGCTTTTTTTGGGCGCGTGAAAGTTATCGCAATAAAAGTCGTTCGTTGAGCGTTGCGTCATCGGATGCTGTGCCACTGAGCATTGCAACACGCGCGACTGGTCCTCGCCACCACCAAGCGAACGTTCTGAGAACCCGATCAAGTTCTCAGCTGGTGCACTTCAAAATCATACGTGTCTGATATCCAAGCCTGTGTTGGCATGCCGTAATGGCCGGGCGCGGGCTGAGCACTCATCGGGGATGAGAAAGGCCTGTCGTTCCCGGGAGCACGCCATTTCTATCCAGTCCGATTTGCGGTTCACATTTGCCGTCTACGACAAGTCCTTCGTCGTCGTCGATTTCACGTTGCAGAGAGGTCCGTCCAGGAACTTCGTGATGCATGTGGCCCTGGCTATCGCCAATGCGGCCGCCGAAATGCGCAATGTTCTTGACCAAGCAGCGGCGCTCACGATCCGGTGTCACACCATCTTGAGGAAGCCGACATGACGCAGCCCTACAAGAAAGCTCTGGGTCCCGACCGTCCCAATGAAAAACAACTGGGCAAGGCCATCTCACCGCCAGCGTGTCAGCGATGCGTGCCCATCTATCCTTTGCGCTATGGCGTTGCAGAGCGCTCCTGGGAAGAAGGCGTGTTTCCAACGCTTAGCACCGATGGCTATCCCGAGCTGGCCGCTGGCAAGGCATACGGCCTGCGCGTGCTGCGTCCCGGCGCCTACGTCTACCTGTGCTATTTCCAGCACGGCCGTATGTGGACGCAGCACTATCAAGTCACCGATGACCTGCGCTTTGCACGCATATGGTGGACCCGCGAAGACGATCAGGATGACATCCCGGGGCGGCTCGCTCGCCCCGAGATCGCCAGCGCCAGACCCTATCTATCTGCCCCAGAGAGCAAGACAGCGGACGTTGTCTACCTGCTGACCAGTGAGACGATGCTCACCCATGCTCGGCTATGGAACATTGAGAATGATGTAGATGGCATCCGCACCAGGTTGGCGACAACGATCAGGCCGTCCGGTGGCGTTGAACAGCCCCACGCGTTCAACATTGCGCTGCTTGCTCACGCAACACCGGAACTGCGACGACCAGGCTCGAATGAAAGGCCGGGCTACACCTGGAGCGAGATATCTCTCCCGGAGTCGTTCACGACCTACGACACCGTCATTCCAGGCGCTCACGTCGAGCTTGTTCCGATAAAGGATATCGTTCCGCTGGGGGTCGTATTGCACGACCCGATCGGCGTCGTGAGTGAATTGGCGCATCTCGTCGCTGTTGCCGCGGCAGATCGGCAAGTTTATGAAATCGATAACAATCACGCATACACGAGCGCGACTGTCATCAAACAGTACTTGCAGAGCGTTCAGGAGCGGGCGACCCCGCAAGCCTACGCCAAAAGGCGAGATCTGGTTCGCTTCGATCAAAACAGCAATGCGGATGTCTTGTTCGGCAATGCGGTTCCATACATGCTGGCGTACGAAGAAGCCGTCAAGCGGAAACAGTCCGCCATCGACACGCTAGTGAACGACCTGGAGAGTTGGATCAAGACCGGAGGCAGCGCGATAGCCGACGATTGGCAGGATGGGTGGTTCAGCAAGGTGCTGTCCTGTTTCGACCTGGGCGCAAAAGAGAATGCGCAAGACTACGAGCGAGTTGTTGCCCACTGCATTGGTAACCTGACTCACAGCGAAAGAGGTCGATCCACCTACCGAAAGATGTTGTTGGCCCAACCAGAAAAAAGTCCTGTCTGGTTGGCGCTGGGCCACGGCATCCGAGAGCTGCACGGTAGCTTCGCCAACCCTCCGCTGCTGAAAAATGTGCTGGACATTGGGGTTGCCGCCTTTGCGCCGATCTTTCAATTCAATGTTTCTTATCCGGCGACTAAGTCCTCAGATGTACTCGTCAACCAGATGCTGTCACAGCTGGGTGATATGAGTTTGCCCGATGCTACAGCCGACAGGATAGTTCGACGATTACGCCTATTTGCTGAAGTCCGTGTTGGCAGCACGATCGTCACGTACCGCGTGTCTAGCGCCGAGGCGAACTTTCAATACGCCCAGTTTCATGGTGAGCAACACATGAACACCGAACGGCTTAGGAAGTGGGGCATTACGGTCAAGCGGCCATTGCGCAACCAGGCGGCATCGGTGCTCCTTTACGAAGAGGTGCGCGTGGGGGACCAGGTGAAACGCATTTCTTCCGCTCCACCGACGGAGACCAATCGACAGCCGTTCCAACTTGAGGGCAACGTGTTCAAGCGTATGTTGGAGCAGGGTCGACGAAGTCGGGCCTACAGCGCCGCGCAGACTGCGATTGTGCGCGGGGGATATGCATTTACAGGACTTGCGGCCGTTTCCGCCATCATGGCATTGCGATCCTCGCTCAAAGACCTCGCGAAGGGGAAGATTGATCAATCATTCTCTGGTTTCGCTAACGGCGCTAGCGCCTTTGCGGCAGTGATCGCTGTGTTTAGCTCTGGCTTGTTGCTGAAGGGTGACGTAATTCAACTACACGCATTGGTGAAAGGGAAATCTTTGAGCACTGCGAGGGAAGCCGCCCGCGAAGTGCGAAAGCTAGCAACAAAGTTAGGTGCATTAGCTGCCGCTATTGGGGCTCTCGCTGATGGGTTGCGCGCAGCTAGCGCCTTCACCACGCAACAGAACTCCCAAGCGGGGCGAATGTATCTGGCGTCTGCAGCATGTGGAGTACTTGCTACTGCTGGACTGCTTCTAAGCGCCTCGAGCGTTGTCCTGGGTGTCATCGGGCCAGTCGGTTGGCTCGTGCTGGCATTTATTGCCACTGCCGGAGTGGTTTATTTCAGCATCCAGGCTGCTCTTGCCAAGTATCAGCCCGACGAAGTTTGGTTGGCACACAGCTTTTGGAGTGGGGGTGATCGAGCATATCGATATAAATCCCTGGACCAGGAGCTCACTGCATTTCACGGCGCCGTTTACGGCGTTCGCGCTGTAGCGAATTGGGAGACGCCCTCGATTTCAGCAGGCGACATCGTAATTCGCAGCATACCTATATACGGTCTCTGGCAAGACAGTGTCGATCTACGGCGCGCTGCCGCCAAGGAGGGCGTAGGAACACTGTCGCTCTCTGTGGTCCTGCCTGGCTATCCCACCTCGGGTGAAAATACGCCGCCCATAAGGCACGCGGATGTTTTCCAATACACGCTGAAAGCCAAGCGGAGCGGCGAAAGCCTGAGTATGGTGCAGGGCCCAATCGCTGCAGCTCCGGGTTACCGCTTTCCCTATGACACAGAATGCATGGTCATTGGCAAGGACTTCATTCGCGATGGCACCCGCCAATTGACTTGGCGAATTACGATGCGTGAGGACACTGAGGTGATGCTGGACTATTGTTACAGACCAGATATCGTGAATCAGCCTAGCCTCGCATTGTTCCCGCGGCAGGAACCGCTTGTCTTTACGCGCGGTACGTGGCTCACAGATCCCATTGACGAAAAATTGGTCGCTCCCGTCCGGGAGCCTCAGTAATGCCCCCGACCAAACATATCAAGCAGTCCCGTCCATCGTTCGATGAGATCCAGAGCAAGTGGCGGCTGTTTCGCTTCGCGAGTACGTTACTGCCTCTGGTTCCGAACACGCACGAAGACTCAGCGATCGAAGCAACTTGCTTCAATGAAAATTGCATCGAAGTGGTTTCCGATACCTTGCAAAATGACCATGAGGGAGTGATCCAGCAGGGGTTTACTTTCTTCGGGCTTTTTTCACTGCTTTTTGCGGTGTTTGGGGGCTATGGCGGCTGGTCGGTAGGCGTAGTGTTTTTTTCACTCGGCTTGCTTGTTTTGGGTGTTCTATTGTTTTTCCTTTCTCGCGTCTTGGGGCCGCGCTATCGATACCGATGTTCGAAAGTACGCCTTGATCGCCGTAGCCGTCGTGTCTATTACGTCCCGTATCCCGAGGAAAGTTCGGACGCGATGTGGGAACTTGATTGGGATACGCTTCAGGGCGTCAGGTGGATGACGGGGCAAGCGCAATCGTATCTGTACCTTGTGGGCTACACCTGCAACCTGCCTGAGCCACAGCTCGTCAAGATACCCATAATGGCTAATCAAAAATTCTTCGCAGGCCATATTTGGGCTTGGCTTCAGCGTTTCATGGACGGCCATGATGGAGACTTGCCCCTACCCACAATCATCAGGCTTCCTCAAAAGCCGAGCGATGTGCTGGCGCGTTATGGGGGGCACTTGGTCATGTGGTCGCTCACCACAAGAAAGGGGCGGCGATATTTGCCTCTGATGATCTGGGTTGATCTGGCGATTCTGCTGCTATACATGCCATCCCGGGCCGTGCCGCAACTGATCGTCCTCAAGTATCCGGAGATTCAATTTCCGGAAGAGAACGATCGACATTGTGGCTTTTCTACCGGCTAATCAGGAACGGCTGCGCAAGGCGACGCTGTCCATGCTGTGCCGCGCCCGCCAGTGCCCGCGCCAAGTTCGGCACGCACCGCCCCTTCAAACATCCCCCTCACTCGCCCGCGTCCCCGCCGGCGCTCCGCGGCCCTTGTTCTTCGCAATCGCCATAAACTCCCGTTCCGCCGCACCCAGCACCGCATCCACATGCAAATGCGCCATCGCATACTGTCGCGCTGCCGCACCCAACGTTTCGCGAATCTGCGCGTTATAGCTGAGCTTGCGCACGGCCTCGGCCATCGCTACGGCATCCTCGGGCGGCGTTAGCAGCCCGCAGCGCGAAACCACGCTGGCCAGCTCCGTGCCGCGCGCCGCGCCGCAGACCACCGGGCGGCCGCTGGCCAGCATGCCGGTCAGTTTTGAGGGCATCACCAGGTCGGCGGCGCCGGCGCGTTGGGGCAGGAGGTGGATGTCCGCGGTGCCCAGTAGCGCGCCCAAGCGTTCCGCCGGCTGCAGATCCAGAAAGATGACGCGCGTCAGGCCTTGGCATTTCTCTTCCAGCGCCGCGCGTTCTGGCCCCTGCCCGCAAAACAGGAACCACAGGCGGTCCTCGCGGTTAAGACGCCGCGCCACGTCCGCCAGAATCTGCAGACCCTGCTTGCCGCCCATATTCCCCGAATACAACGCGACGATGGCGTTATCCGGAATGCCGAGCTGCGCACGGTAATCCCCTCCTTCGGCCAGCGGCGTGATGGCGTTGACGTCGATCCAGTTGGGCAGCAGCACCGCACGGCCGGGATCAATGCCTTTGGAAAGCGCTAGGTCCAGCATCCGGTTTGAAATCGTCGACACGCGGTCAAACCGGCGCATCAACCAGCGCTCGGCGCGCTTGACCATCGATCGCAAGGCGCCGCCCTTCAGCAGCCCCAGTTCAAACGCCGCGTCAACCTCGAAGTCCTGGATGTGCAGCCATGCGCGCGCGCCGGTCAGGCGCGCGGTCAGCCACGCGGCCGGGGCGCAGAAGAGAGCGGGTTCGACGACCAGGATGATGTCCGGACGGCGCATTGCGGCGCGCAGCAGGGACGGCAGGCTGGACAGCGCGAAACTGGCCAGGTGCACCAGGCGCTTGGCGCCGCCGGGTCTTTCGGGCACCCACAAGGGCGCGCGCCGCACGGTCACGCCGCGGCGCGTTTCCTTGGCATAGCGCGAGCCGCGGTAGCCCTCGTGCACCTTCCATTGCGGGTAGTAGGGCGGCGCGGTGACCACGCTGACTTCGTGCCCGCGCGCGGCCAGCCATTCGGCCAGTTCGGCGGTGTACTTGCCGGTGCCGGTCAGTTCGGGCGCGTAGTTGATGCCATAGATGAGTATCTTCATGTTGGCGTGGCGGTGCGGGGCCGGATGGGGCGGCACGGGTTGCCGTGGCAGACCATTGCGGCTGGCATGTTGCGGAACACCGAACTGCGTGCGCCGATGACCGCCTCGCGCGCGATCGTCACGCCCGGCCCGACGAACACGTCGGTGGCCACCCACGCGCCGTCTTCGACGCGCACGGCGCGTTCGCGCAGCGGAAAGTCTGGCCGGCCGGCGTCATGGTCCGCTGCACACAGATAGCTGCGCTGGGACACGACGGCGTGCGCGCCGATGTGAATGGGACCCAGGCTGTAGATCACGGCGTCGTCGCCGATCCAGGCGTAATCGCCGATCTCGACCTTCCAGGGGTAGGTGACCGTGGCCGTGGGCCGGATCAGCACCTTGTGGCCCACGCGCGCTCCGAAGCAGCGCAGCAGCCAGCGCCGAAAGCCGTAGGCCACCTGCGGCGACCAGCGAAAGAGCGTGCCTTGCACCATCCACCACAACTGCACGGTCAGCGCCGAACGCCCGCGCTGACCCGGCGCCAGCGCGAACTGGTCCAGGCGTTGCAAGGTGCTCATTTGGCCGCTCCCGCAACGGCATCGCGCTGCGACGCCGCCTCGCTGGCCCGGCGCGCCTTCAGGATTTCTTCGGTCTTGATGCGGATCTGCCAGTAGTACATGGCGCGCGCGACGGCGTAGTCATAGCCCGCCTTGCCGTCCAGGAAGCCCAGCTTGAAGACGTAGGAATGCAGGAACGAGATGGGCGCCTTGAACGGCATGGCCTGGAAGATTTTCTTGAGCACCGCGCGTCCGCCCACATTGGCTTCGCGCGGGTCGTTCATCAGGCCCTTGGTGCGCAGATTCGCTTCCCAGTCCGAATAGCGGTTGTGCTTGTCGAAGTAGTGATAGAGCGAATCGTGGTCGTTGTGCACCATGCGCTGGCGCAGCGCGAACGTTTCGCCCTGGACCTGCGGCTGGTAGTGGCCCTCGACCTCCCACATGTTGGCGACGTCCAGGTCGTCGTAGTCCAGGAAGCGGGAGCGGTCGCGCGCCAGCAGCGCCAGCTTGTAGACGCGGTGGCCGTGTTCGAGCTTCTTGCCGCAGAACACGTAGTCGAATGGCACAAAGGCGCCGCCCGCGCCGGCCGCAAAGCGCGGCAGCACCTCGCGGATCTCGGCGGCGAGGCCCGGCGTCATTTCTTCGTCGGCGTCGACATACAGGACGACGGGGTGCGAAAACGGAAGCTGTTCCAGGCACCACTGCTTTTTCTTCGGATACTTGCCGTCCCAATTGAAGTTCGACACGCGCGCGCCCATCGCCGTGGCGATCGAGCAGGTCGCGTCCGTGCTGTTGGAGTCGACGACGAAGACCTCGTCGAACTCCACCAGCCCCTTCAGACACTTCGCGATGTTGCGTTCCTCGTTCTTCGTCATCACCACGACGGATACCGGTATCTTCTGCATGATGCTGTCCTGTTCAGGGCGTTCCGCGCTGCATGAGCGGGCGGAAGAGATCGATGACGTTGCGGCAATGCCGCTCAAGGGAAAAGGCGTCCGCGCGCTCGGGGCCCTGGGCCGCCAGCTTCTCGCGCATCTCGCCGTCGTAGGCCAGGCGCCGCACCGCCTCGGCCAGCGCCTCGGCGTCGCCGACCGGCACCAGCAGCCCGTAGCGGCCGGCGTCCAGGATCTCGGCGGGACCGTGCGGGCAGTCCGTGGAGATCACGGGCACGCCCAGGCACAGAGCCTCCACCAGCACGTTGCCGAAGCTCTCGCGCACGGAGGTGAGCGCAAAGGCGCCGGCGCCGGCGATGACCGGAAAGGGGTTGTCGATATGGCCCGCCAACGTGACCTGCGTGCGCGATGGCCTGTCGTCGATGCGCTTTTGCAGGGCCGCGTGCTCGGAGCCTTCGCCCAGGATCGTGAATGCGATACGCGGGTCGTCCAGCAGCGCGGCTGCGTCGATCAAGGTGGCATAGTCCTTCACCGCCTCCAGCCGGCCCACGGCCACCACGTGGTAGGGCGACTCGCCACCGTCGTCCAGCTTTGGTTGCGCGCCTTGCCGGCGAACGTTGTCCAGCGGTACGCCGTTGTAGATGGTGTGGACTTTGCCGCGCAGCGGCGGAAACATGCTGACCAGGTCTTCCTTCACGCCGCGCGACACGCCCACCACGGCGTCATGGCGCCGGTAAGTCTGGCTGACCAGCCAGCACTTCAGACGGCGCATTTTCGATGCGCCGTAGTGAATGGCCGGGCTGCTGTGCTCGAACGCCACGGTACGGAAATTGCCGCGCAGGACCTTCTTGGCCAGCACGACCAGCATGTTGCACAGCAGACCGTGCGAGCAGACGATGGCGGGCTTTTCGCGGCGGATGTGCTGCAGCAGCTTGAAGAACGCCACGGGCAGCGCCAGCCGCAGTTTGGTTGGGGACTCGATGATCGGAAATGCGCGGGTGACCTTGGGATTGGCGATGGGATACTCGCGATTGCGCGAACGCAGCAGGAACAGGGCGGAGTCCACCCCCTGTTCCGGCAGCGCATCCACAATGAAGGCGACGCATCTTCCGACGCCGCCATGCAAGTCCGGTGCGACAAACAAGACATCAGACATGGGGTATTACTCGCGTGGGTGGCGCCCGGCGCACGATATCCGGGCGAGGGCTGGGAGCGGGAGATTCTTGGCGAGGCACGGGCATGATCTGTGCATTGCGCATCAACGACAGGCAATAGCACAGCAGGAAGCCGGTAAACGCGGTCTTGGGCGCATAGGCCAGACCGCCGGACATCGAGTCGATGAAGATGTAAATGGGCGCGGTGGCGAGCAGATATCGCCGGTGCATCTCCAGCCCGGGATGGGCATAGCGCCGAAAGAGCGAGAACAGCAGGATCAACAGCGGCGGCAGCATGATCATGATCGTGCCGACCACGCCGAACTTCATCAGGTAGAAGGCCCATGAGTTGTGCGCGAACGTGCTCAGCTCGAAGCCGTTTTCGCCCATCACCCAGCTGCGAAAGCCCGCGCCCTTGCCGAACACGGGGCTTTCCGCGAAGAACTGCATCTGGCCTTCCATCTCCTGGACGCGCGCGCCGTAGCTGGAGTCTTCGTCCAGGCGCTCCACGCTGAAGATCCGATCGGTCAGCACGTCCAGGTAGCCGATGGCGGCGAAGATCAGGACCCCGGCCACGGCCGCGGGCGCGAAGATCATCACGGCGCGGCGGCGGATGTCGGCGCTGCCGGCCAGCAGCACGGCGATGATGACGGAGATCGCCAGCTGCAGGTACTGGCTGCGGTTCAGCGAGAACACCAGCGCCATCACCATGTACAGCGTCAACATGTAGGCCTTGGGACCCGATACGTTCAGCGTGCGGCGGAAGTACAGCAGCGACACCACGCCCATCGGGATCGCCCACACGCCCAGCCGCACGTTGCGCAACGGATTGGCCACGCTGAAGCCGGCCGCCTGTTCCACCAGCATCAACGTGGCAACCGCCAGGCTCGCCGCGACGATGTACTTCTGCAGGATCGCGTAGGCGTGCGGACTGTCGATGTCCTTGTAGCAAAGGAACGGCGTGCACAGGAAGTAGAAGACGATGCGCAGGTCGCGCGCCACGTCACCGGTCTCGATGCCGGGGTGATGGCTCGACACCAATAGCAGATAGATCACCGAGATCGCCTGGATGCCCAGCAGCACCCCCAGCGCGCCGCGCGGCAGCGCGTACGCGCCCGGGTCGGCCAGCCGCAGCGCCTTGACGCCCAGCATGGCCACGAACAGCAGATCGAAGGGCGACAGCTTGAAGCTGCCCACGCCCACGATGAACCTGTCGTCGTTCAACGCCAGCGCGGTGAAGACGAACAGGCCCAGGAGATGCAGGGTGGAAAGGCGGCGCGTGGTCATTGCAGTTCCGTATCAGTGTCGGTCCGGCTTAGTGCGCGGCCCAATCGTCGCGTCCGAAGATCTTGGTGGTCAGCTTCTCGAGCAGATACGTCAGATCGCCCTGGCGTGCGTGCGCAGCGACTTTCGAGGCGCGGCAGGACAGTTCGAACAGCTTGCCCAGACCCGGTTCGGTACGCCGGATGCGGCTGACGATCTGTTCGCGCTCTTCCAGCAGCACGTCCTGCATCAGCGCCGTCTTGGTCTCGTCGTGGGCGGTGTACACGCCCAGCGCGTCCGGCACGATCAGGTTCTTGCCTTCGCGCAGCAGCCGGCTCCACAGCTCCAGATCCATGCAATAGCGCATGCTTTCCTGCAGCAGGCCGTACTTGCGCAGCAGGTCGCGGCGGAAGATGGCCGACTGGTTCGGGATCGAGGCCTTCACCACCGTCAGCGTGCCGCGGTTGACGGGTGTGTAGTGGATCTTGCGGAAGATGTGGTTGTTGGCATCCGCCACGAACAGGTTGCCGCTGACGATCGGCGCGCGGCCCTTGGCGGCGGCCGTGCCCAGCTTGCGCAGCGCGCCCGGGAAATACAGGTCATCCGAATTCTGCCAACCGACGTAATCGCCCGTGGCGCGTTCGAAGCCCTTGTTGATCGCGTGCGACTGGCCGCGGTCCGGCGTGCTTTCCCAGTAGGACAGGTAGCGCTCGTACTTCTTGATGATGTCCACGCTGCCATCCGTGGAGCCGCCGTCGATGATGATGTATTCCAGCCGCGGATACCCCTGGTTCAGCACGGACAGGATGGTGCGCTCCAGGAACTTGGCCTGGTTGAACGAGGGCGTCACGATCGTCACCTTGGGCAGCAGGCCGCTGGCGATGGGCGCTGGCGGACGGAGCTCGCGGACGAAGTCGATGAGCTGGCGTGAATACTCGTTGTGGCGCTTGCGCATGTAAGACCTCAGCATGTTGGTTATCGGGTGGCCGCAGGCATGGCGCCCGGAAACTCGGGGCGGGATTGACGGATGGCGAGGGCCACGCCGGCCAGCGTGATCGCCGCGTAGGCCATGCGGCCCCAGGCTGCGGCGTGTTCCCCCGCCACGTGAACCAGTCCCGCCATGACGCACAGCATTGCCAGGCCGCCCAATCCGTTCAGGATCGCGACGGCGCGGGAATTGCCGAGCCCCAGCAGGGAGAAATGCGCCGCAGCGTTCAGGGACAAGAGGCCCGACGCCACGATCAGCAATTGGAATGTGCCCAGATGGCCGCTGGCGACGTTGTCGCCCAGCAGCACGTTCAAGAGCGGCCGGCTGACCGCCAGCACGGCCAGCGTGGCGCCGGCCGACAGCGCCAGATTCCACAGCATCATGCGGCGGATCTCGCGTTCGGCCGCGCCCGGGTAGGGCGGCGAGACCGACAGGCGGGTCACGCGCGGCATGGCCTTCTGGAAGATGGCGACGGACGCCGTGTGGATGATCTGGCCCACTTGCACGCCCACGGTGTAGATCGCCAGCGCCGCCGGTCCCATCAGGCTGCCGACCAGCACGCGGTCGACCGAGCCGAAGGCCAGCGCGCTCAGGCTGTTCAGCCACGACCAGCGCGAGAACCGGAAGGCGGCCATCATCGCGCCGCGATCGCGCACGGGCCGCACGATATAGCGGTCGTAGGCGCGCGAGAACACGCGCATCTTGACGCTGCCCGCGATCAGGAGGCCCAGCGCCTGCGCCAGTCCCGTCCACGTGGGCGAGGCGGTGTACCAGGCGGCCGCGCACGCGAGCGCCATCGTGCCTGTGCGGCTGAAGACCTCGCACAGCGCGGTGGCGCGAAAGTCCTCGCGCCCCTTCAGGCAGCCGGAAAAGAGCTGGTCATACTGCTGCGTGAGATAGATGGCGAGCGCCGGCATGGCCAGCATCGTCACCGCCACGCCGCCGAACGTGGCTTCTGGCCAGCCCAACCCCACCACGCCCCACAGCAGCACGGCAGCCAGGGTCACCACGGCCAGCGCACAGCCGATCAGCGACATGCTGACGCCGGCCGCGCGGTAGGCGCCGCCGGGTTCGTGCGCGCTCTCGGACACCAGCTTGGTCGCAGTCACCGCCGCGCCCAGGTTGGCCGCGTTGCCGAAGCCGGCCAGCGCGATGATCATCGAATACTGGCCGAAGCCGACCGTGCCGAGCTGGCGGAACAGGATCGGCAGCGCCACCAGCGCCGCGACGGGACCGATGCCGTACTCCACCAGCCCCCAGAAGGAGGCATTGCCGGCGATGTGTTTCTTCACGAATCCAAGCATCGGTAACCCTGTCTGTCATGCTGGCGCGGCCGTCAGGCCACCGGCAGCGCCTGTTGCGTGCGCTCGCGCAGGAAATGGCCGTAGGCCAGCGTGATGCCATGCGTCAGAGAGATCTCCGGCCGCCAGCCCAGCGCCTGCACGCGCGACGAATCCATCAGCTTGCGCGGCGTGCCGTCGGGCTTGGAGGTGTCGTAGACGATCTTGCCCTCGTAGCCGATCACGCGCGCCACCAGCCGCGCCAGGTCCGCGATGGAGATGTCCTGGCCGGCGCCGATGTTGTAGATGCCCTCGGCGTCCGGATGCTCCATCAGCATGACGCTGGCCTGCGCCAGGTCGTCCACGTACAGGAACTCGCGCAGCGGCGACCCGGTGCCCCAGATCGTCACGCTTTCCGCGTTGGCCTCGCGGCCCTCGTGGAACTTGCGGATCAGGGCAGGCAGCACGTGGCTGCTGTGCAGGTCGTAGTTGTCGTGCGGGCCGTACAGGTTGGTGGGCATGGCGCAGATGAAGCGCGCGCCGTGCTCCCGCTGATAGGCCTCGCACAGCTTCAGGCCGGCGATCTTGGCGATGGCGTACGGTTCGTTGGTGGACTCCAGCGGACCGGTCAGCAGCGCGTCCTCGCGAATGGGCTGCGGCGCCTCGCGCGGGTAGATGCATGACGAACCCAGAAACAGCAGTTTGCGCACCCCGGCCGCATACGCGGCGCGGATCACGTTGCACTGGATCATCAGGTTCTTGTACAGAAAGTCCACCGGATGCGTCTGGTTGGCCAGAATGCCGCCGACCTTGGCGGCGGCCAGGTACACCACGTCGACCGGCGTGGTCGAAAAGAAGCGGTGCACCTGGTTCTGGTTTTCCAGGTCCAGTTCCGCGCGGCTGCGGGTCAGCACGTTCTCGTAGCCGCGCCGGTGCAGTTCGCGGGTGATCGCCGCGCCCACCATCCCGCGGTGGCCGGCGACGAAAACGCGTTGGTCCAGGTTCGTCATTGCGGGCTACTCCTTGTAGGCGTAGATTTCGTAGCCGTTCTGTTCGACCAGCGCATCGCGCCGCGCGTCCTTCAGGTCCGCCTCGACCATCTCCTTGACGAGCTGCGCGAACGTGGTGCGGGGCGACCAGCCAAGCTTTTCGCGGGCCTTGGTGGGATCGCCCAGCAGGGTCTCCACTTCGGTCGGACGGAAGTAGCGCGGGTCGACGCGAACGATGACCTGGCCGGCCTTGACGTCATGCACCGGCGAGAACAGCACCGTGGCCGTCTCTTCCAGGCCTTCGCCTTCCCATGCCAGCAGGATGCCCAGCTCGCGCGCGGCTGTATTGATGAACTCGCGCACGCTGTACTGCATGCCGGTCGCGATGACGTAGTCTTCGGGCGTGTCCTGCTGCAGCATCAGCCACTGCATTTCGACGTAGTCGCGAGCGTGGCCCCAGTCGCGCAGGGCGGACAGGTTGCCCAGGTACAGGCATTCCTGCAGCCCCAGCACGATGCGCGCCAGGCCGCGGGTGATCTTGCGCGTCACGAACGTTTCGCCGCGCTTGGGCGATTCGTGGTTGAACAGGATGCCGTTGCAGGCGTACATGCCATAGGCTTCGCGGTAGTTCACGCTGATCCAGTAGGCGTAGAGCTTGGCGGCGGCGTAGGGGCTGCGCGGGTAGAAGGGGGTGGTTTCCTTCTGCGGCGTTTCCTGCACCAGGCCGTACAGCTCGGACGTCGACGCCTGGTAGAAGCGCGACTTGTTTTCCAGCTTCAGGATGCGGATGGCTTCCAGCAGGCGCAGGGTGCCCAGGCCGTCGGCGTTGGCCGTGTATTCCGGTTCCTCGAACGAGACGCCCACATGGCTTTGCGCGGCCAGGTTGTAGATCTCGTCGGGCTGCACCGACTGGACGATGCGGATGAGGCTGCACGAGTCCGTCATGTCGCCGTGGTGCAGGACGAAATTGCGGGGCTGGTCGTGCGGGTCCTGGTACAGATGGTCGATCCGCGCGGTGTTGAACAGCGAAGCGCGCCGCTTGATGCCGTGGACCTCATAGCCCTTGGCCAGCAGAAGCTCCGCCAGATAGGCCCCGTCTTGGCCAGTTACGCCGGTAATCAGTGCCCGTTTTGGCATGGTTGTGTCCTTAAGACTTAGTGACTGCACGAAAGGAGCCGATGGCTGCGTTACCAATGTGCAAAGAGATTACTGTTGCACCAGCCGCTGAGATATCGGCCAAAAGGTCTAAGAGTTCAGCCTCTCGGTAGGGAAAAAGGGACTGGATGGATTCGTCCACCACTCCCAATGCGGTAACCGCCAGCATGGCCACCAGCGCCGGGCGCCGGTTGACCGATACGTAGATCAGCCCGGTCAGGAAGGCGTAGGCGGCCAGGTGCAGCCGCTTGTCGCCAAAGGCATCGGACATGTCCGCCGCCAGCCCGGGAAGGTTGCCCACCGTGATGAGCACGATGAAAAAGAGGGCCGCCACGGGCAGGCAGATCTTGGCCATGCCCGGGCGCCAAAAGGGAACCCGCTCCGGAGGAGGCTCTTCGCCGCCGGGCCGCCCCAAGGCGAAGACGGCCCCCTCGGGGGGCAGCAAGCTCGCGGAGCGTGCGCCGCGTGGGGGCTTATCTTCGCCGCCGGGCCGCCCCAAGGCGAAGACGGCCCCCTCGGGGGGCAGCAAGCGCGCGGAGCGTGTGCGGCGTGGGGGCTCCCTAAACACGGCCGTAGATGTCCTGGAAACGCACGATGTCGTCTTCGCCAAGGTAGGCGCCCGACTGCACCTCGATGATTTCCAGCGGAATCTTCCCCGGGTTCTCCAGGCTGTGGATCTCGCCCAGCGGGATGTAGGTCGACTGGTTCTCGGTCAGCAGGTACTGCTTGTCGCCGTTGTAGATGCGCGCCGTACCCGACACCACGATCCAGTGCTCGGCGCGATGGTGGTGCATCTGCGACGACAACCGCGCGCCCGGCTTCACGGTGATGCGCTTGACCTGGTATCGCGGCCCCTGGCCGACCGAGTCGTACGACCCCCACGGCCGCTGGACCTCGCGGTGGTGGTTCAGTTCGCTGCGGTGCTGCGACTTGAAGACCTCGACCAGGCGCTTGACGTCCTGCGAGCGCGACTTGTGCGCCACCAGGACCGCGTCGGCCGTCTCGATGACCACGATGTCGTCCAGGCCCACCGAGGCCACCAGCCGGCTGGTCGAATGGATGAGGCAGTTGCGCGAATCCTCCACCATGACGTCGCCCGTGGTGGAGTTGCCTTCCACCGACTTCTGGGCGATGCCCCATACGGCATCCCACGCACCCACGTCGCTCCAAGAGGCGGCCAGCGGGATGACCACCGCGCTGTCGGTGCGCTCCATGATGGCGTAGTCCATCGAATCGCTGGGGCATGCCTCGAACGCCGGGCCGTCCAGATGGAAGAGACCGTTGTCGCCATGCCCCGTCGCCACGGCCGACTGCGCCTGCGCGAGGATCTTGGGCGCCAGGCGGCCCAGCTCGGCCAGGAAGACCGACGCCTGGAAGGCGAACATGCCGCTGTTCCAGTAGTAACCGCCGTCGTCGATGAAGCGCTGGGCGACCTCGGGCGACGGCTTTTCCACGAACCGGCGCACACGGCGCGCCGGGGCCATGGCGCCGGGCTCGTCCGCCTGGATGTAGCCGTAGCCGCTGAGCGGCGCGGTCGGCTTGATGCCGAACGTCACCAGTGCGCCTTGGCGGGCCGCGTCGTACGCCTGGGCAAACGCCGCGCTGAGCACCTCGCCGTCTTCCAGCACGTGGTCCGACGGCATGATGAGCATGATGGGATCCTCCCCATCCTGCATGGCCCGCAGCGTGGCGGCAGCGATGGCCGGCGCCGTGTTGCGCGCAAACGGCTCCAGAATGACCTCGACGTCCTTGATGCCCAGCTCCTCAGCCTGCTCCGCCGCGATGTAGCGATGCGCCTCATTGCAGACCAGGATGGGCCGCTCCTGCGCGCCCGCCGCGTCCAGCCGCCGCAGGGTGTTCTGCAGAAGGCTGCGGTCATCGGTCAAACGGATGAACTGCTTCGGCAACAGTTCGCGCGACAGCGGCCACAGGCGCGAGCCTGAACCGCCGCAAAGAATCACTGCCCGGTACGGAGGACGGGGGTTGGTCATGGCTCTCACTCCTTGAAGTAGGCCTGGGTGTACGGATGCACGCCGGGATCGGCGGCGATCACTTCCCGCGGCAGCCAGCGATAGCCGCTGTGCTGGGACAGGGGAAGGCTTGCGGTATCCAGCGAAAGCTCGGCCTCATACGCGAGGACGACGTAGTGGGTGGAGCGTCCCGCCTCACCCGCGAAATTGGTGCCGTAGAAGTGTTCGTACACGCCGCGCGGCGTCCACACGAGATCGGGCAACGACAGGCCCAGCTCGTCGTGGACGATGCGGCGCAGCGCGTGGCGCAGCGACTCGTTCTTGCGGATCCGGCCACCCGGCACGAACCACGCGCCCTGGGCGGGCGGATTGGCCCGCAGCCCGGTCAGATAGTTGCCGGCGCCATCGCGCAGCAGGAGATCGATCGACACCAGGGGCAGCATTTCCACGGCCTGGCGGAAGTCCGAGCGGCCAAGCATGCCGCCACGCGGCGCCGGCGCTTCACGCACGGGCCAGCCCAACGGTTCAGTAGACATTGCGGCCCGTCCATCCCGATATCGCGGTGCGCGCGATGATCAGCAGGTCCATCCTGAACGTCCAATGCTGGATGTAATAGATGTCGTGTTCGACGCGGTCGCTCATCTTGCGCAGCGTGTCGGTCTGGCCGCGAAAGCCGTTGACCTGCGCCCAGCCGGTGATGCCGGGTTTGACGCGGTGGCGCATCATGTAGCGCTGCACCAGGTCCTTGTACATTTCGTTGTGCTCCAGCGCGTGCGGGCGCGGGCCCACCACCGACATGTCGCCCATCAGCACGTTCAGGAATTGCGGCAGCTCGTCCAGGCTGGTGCGGCGCAGGAAGCCGCCGATGCGTGTGACGCGGTTGTCGTTGCGCGTGGCCTGGGTGACCACGCCGTGTTCCTGGTGCACGGTCATGGTGCGGAACTTGTAGACGTGGAACACCTTGCCGTCCACGCCTAGACGAGGCTGCGTGAAGAACACCGGGCCGCGTGACGTCAGCTTGATCAGCATGGCCACGGTCAGCATGACGGGCGCCAGGCCGATCAGCGCGCACAGCGCGAAGCTGCGGTCGAAGGCTTCCTTGGCCCAGCCGCGCACGCCGGCGGCGGGCAGGCTGTTCAGCTGAATCGCGGGCAGTCCCAGGAACTCGCCGATGCGATGGCCCAGCAGCTGGATGGACATCACATCGGGAATCCAGCGGATATCCACCAGGTCGTTGCGCAGGTGATAGAGCACTTCGCGCAGCTCCTGGCCGGCTTCCATCGGCAGCACGATCCAGATCTCGCGCACCTTGTTCTCACGAACGAAGTCGGTCAGGTTGTCCAGGTCGTGCAGACGGCGGACCTGCGGCGGCAGGATCTCATGCGGTTCGGCGTAGATGCCCGATATCTGATAGCCGGCCTCGCGGTACTTTTCCACGCGGCGCCACATGTCGTGGCCCAGCGCGCCAAAGCCCACGAGCAGCACCCGCTTCTTGTCCATGCCGCGATCGCGCGCCGCGCCCAGCGCCGCATAGACGGCGATGCGCACGCCGGCCAGCGCCAGCGCCGTCATGCCGAACCAGGTTGCAGCCCATAAGCGGGATATCGCGCCGGTCTGGTGCATGAGAAAACTGACGAAGATGCCCAACGCAAACACGGTGGCCCACGCGGCAAGGCTGCGCACCACCAGATCGGTGAGCAGGCGTCCCCGCCACGACACATACAGGCGGAAGGCCGGGAAGAGCGCGATCACGCCCAGGCCGCACAGATAGATCAGGAACAAATGAATCTGCGGAGGATCCGTGAAAGCATCTTCCGAGAACTTCAAGCCGGTGGCAGTCAGGCCGCAGGTGATGACGATCGCGGCGTCGAGCAAGCGATACAGATAGCTTGCCCCGCTGAACCTTGCCGACGTGTCCGTTTGGGACGGGTCCATCGCGCACTCCTGTTCGGGGAAACGCCTTGCGCAACGCAAAAACTGTGCGGTGCCGCAAAGCATGTGGCTACCGACAAAATCTTATTGAGTGCGCAACTCACCCGAAACCTCCAAACGGTGTAGGAGAAGGCTTAGGGCATCCGTCGAATGTGCGGGCTTAGGAAAAGCGTGTGGAATGTCGCAACCCGTTACGCATCGGGCTCCTTTCCAGGCAACGAAGTCATTCACAGTGGATTCGCCATGACTACATTTTTCGGAACGATGAGCCGAGCCATAGCCGCTATCGCGCTCGTGTCCTCGCTAGGCGCTTGCGCCCTATCACCCGGTATGACGTTCAACGCCAATCAGCTCGCGGATCCGCTGGACCCGAACTCCAAGGCCGTCATCAAACAGATCACGCCGTCCCTCGTTCTTGAAGAACAGCGCGCACGTGAAGCACTGATCGATAACGAAGGCATCGGCCACCTCATCGGCAAGCCGGCTCCCTACCTCATCGGGCCGGGAGACATCCTCTCGATCGTCGTGTGGGATCACCCCGAGCTCGTGCTTCCGACGCAAACCTATGCCATCGGATCAGGGGCAACTGAACTAGCCATCGGGGATACCGCCTCGGGCATTCCGGGCTATACGGTCTCATCCGCTGGATATATCCAGTTTCCGTATACGGGACTGCTGAAAGTGGCGGGGTTGACTGAACTTCAGGCGCGCAATCTCATAGTCAATAGTTCGGGCAAGTACATACAGGACCCGCAGATCACCGTTCGCGTTCTGGGATTCCGCAGCAAGCGCATCTTCGTCGATGGCGAGGTCACCACGCCGGGTACGGTTGCGATCAATGATGTGCCCATGACCCTGTTGGAAGCGCTCAACAGGGCCGGAGGCATCCTGCCAACCGGAGACCGCAGTGCGGTTTATGTGATCCGCGATGGCAAGCGTACTCGCGTGAACCTTCCCGCGCTGATCGAGCGCGGCCAGGACCTGAACCAAGTCATGCTCAAGGCAGGGGACATCGTGAGAGTCACGCCGCGCGAGGATAGCAAGGTGTTCGTGATGGGTGAGGTGTTCATCCCCGGGGCTTCCGTCATGCGTGATGGACGCTTGTCGCTGACCGAGGCATTGGGTCTTGCTGGCGGGCCCAACCAGATCACGGCCGACACCTCGCAGATTTTCGTCGTGCGCGCCACGGAGGAGGCAAAGCCTTTGGTGTATCACCTGAACGCCGCATCGCCGCAGGCGCTGGCGGTGGGCGCCAAGTTTGAATTGCAACCCAAGGATGTCGTGTTCGTGGATTCGGCGGGCCTGGTGCGGTGGAACCGCTTCATCAGCAACCTCTTCCCGAGCGCGCAGACCGTACAGACCGTCAGGTCCATCGATTAGTCCGCCTCAAAACCCCGCCTTTGGGGGCGCCGCAACCGCGGCGGCGCCCTCTCCTGGAGAGCTGCATGTCGTTGCCCATCGAATCGTTCGAGCCGTCAGTACCGGCCCGTCAGCAGGAAACCCCGTTGTCGTCCCACGTGGACGCCATTTTTTCCAACCGCTGGATGATCCTTGCGATCACCATGTTCGCGTTTCTCGGCGCGCTCGCCTATGTGATGGTGACGCCGTCGGTCTATTCGGCTGACATCATCGTGCAGGTGGAGGAGGAGCTGCCGAACGGCCAGGCGCGCAGCCTGCTGGGCGATGTCTCGTCGATGTTCGACACCAAGGCGGAAACGTCGGGCGAAATGGAAGTGCTGCGCTCGCGCATGGTCGTCGGTCCCGCCGTCGACAAGTTCCTGCTCTACATCCATGCGAAGCCGCGCTACTTCCCCGTGGTGGGCGAGTGGCTGGCGCAGCGCTACGAAAGCCTGCCGTATCCGTCCAGCCTGCCGCGCGGGGGGTATGCGTGGGGCGGCGAGTCCATTGCGATCTCGCAACTGGACGTGCCCAACGAGTGGCTGGGCAAGCCGTTCCGGCTGACCACGCTGGGCGAGGGCCGCTACACGCTCAGCGACAAGCTGACCGGCGCCACGTTCACCGGCACGGTGGGCAAGCCCGAGCGTTTCCTGCTGCCGGGTGGCGGCGCCATGGACGTGCATGTCGACGCACTGTCGGGCCGTCCCGGCACCGAGTTCACGGTGTCGCGCAGCTCGCGCCTGGCGGCCATCGAGAATGTGCAATCGCGCATGGGCATCTTTGAGCGCGGCCGCACGTCGGGTGTGATCGGCGTCACGCTGGAGGGCAACGATCCGGCGCTGACCACCGCGGTGCTGAACCAGATCGGCCAGGAATACGTGCAGCAGAACGTGAACCGCAAGTCCGCGCAGGCCGAGAAGTCGCTGGTGTTCCTGGAGCAGCAGCTGCCGCAATTGAAGGCCGAGCTTGACGCGGCGGAAACCAAGTACAACCAGCTGCGCAACAAGCGCGGCACCATCGACCTGAGCGAAGAAGCGAAGCTGATCCTCGGGCAATCGGTCGATGCTCAGACCCGCGTGATGGAACTGCGCCAGAAGCGCCAGGAACTGATCACGCGCTTTGCGCCGACGCACCCGAGCATCGTGGGCATCGACCGTCAGATCGCATCGCTGACGGGCGACGTCAACCGGCTGGGCAACAACATCAAGCAACTGCCGGATCTCGAACAGGACGTGGTGCGCCTGGTGCGCGACGTGCGCGTCAACACCGAGCTCTACACGGCGCTCCTGAACAACACGCAGCAGCTCAAGCTGATCCGCGCCGGCAAGGTGGGCAACGTGCGCATCCTGGATGCCGCCGTGCAGCCTGACAAGCCCGTGCGTCCGAAGGGCGCGATCATCATCGGCGTGGCTACGGCAGCCGGCCTGATCTTCGCCATGCTGTGCGCGTTCGTGCGCAACGCCTTGTTCGGCGGCCTGTCGGAGCCGGAAGACGTCGAGCGCCATACCGGCCTGCCGGTGCTGGCCGCCATTCCGTACAGCGACGTGCAGGACAAGCTGTGGCGCCGCAGCCGGCGCAAGAACGCCACCGTGCCTGCGCTTCTGGCGCAGAGCCAGGGCAACTCGCCACCGATCGAGAGTTTGCGATCCTTCCGCAACGTGCTGCAGGCTTCGCTGCGCCAGTCCGCGAACAACATGGTCATGTTCACCGGTCCGGTGGCGGGTGTGGGCAAATCCTTCCTGTCTGCAAACTTTGCCTTCATCCAGGGCGGCGTCGGCAAGCGCGTGCTGCTGATCGATGCTGACTTCCGCAAGGGCCAGCTCAACCGCTATTTCGGCGTGCCGAAGGAAGATGGTCTGTTCGAAGTGCTGACCGGCACGATCCCGCTCAGCCGCGTCCGCAAGCACAGCGTGTCCGAAGGCGTGGACTTCATCGCCACGGGCGCCGTCACGTTCGATCCGTCGGAGCTGCTGGCCTCGCCGGTGTTCGGCGAGACCCTGCGGGAGCTGGCCACGCAGTACGACATGGTGATTCTGGACACGGCGCCCGTGCTGTCGTCGCCGGATGCCGCCGTGGTCGGTACGCATGCCGCGGCAGTCATGGTGGTGGTGCGGTCGGGCATGAATACGGTCGGCGAGATCCGCGAAACGGCCAAGCGCCTGATCCAGGCGGGCGCGCCGGTCGATGGCGTGGTCTTCAACGGTCTCAAGCTGCTGCCGGAACGTTTCGGATTCCGGTCCAAGTACGGTGGTTATCGCTACTCCCGTGCGGCGTACTACGGTGATTTCAAACAAAACGGTCCCAAGTGAACGCCACACGGAGAAACTGGCATGCACGGAACTTTTGGCTGGGACACGCCGCAAATTCTGGATGCGGTTTTCAAGGCCTATGACATACGGGGAACGGTCCCGGACGAGTTGGATGCCAGGTTTGCCCACAGCCTCGGGATGGCGGTGGGCGCCAAAGCGCACGCACAGGGGGTGCGATCGATCGTGGTGGGACGCGACGGCAGGCTGAGCAGCGTCGAGCTGTCCGCGGCGCTGCAAGCCGGGCTGCGCTCGGCCGGCATGCACGTGATCGACATCGGCATGGCAACCACGCCCATGGTGTACTTCACGGCCCGGTTGATGGACACCGGGACCGGCATCGCGGTGACGGGCAGCCACAACCCGCCCACGCACAACGGCTTCAAGATCGTGATGGAGGGCGGCTCGCTGTACGGCGACGGCCTGACCGCGCTGCGCGACGCGATGCGCCAGCCGATCGACTCTGCGCCCACGCCCGGCGGCCGCACCCAGATGCAGATTACGCCCTGCTACGCGGCGCGTCTCGTGGGCGACATCCGCATGGCGCGGCCCATGAAGATCGCCATCGACTGCGGCAGCGGGGTTGCGGGTGCGGTGGCGCCGGCGCTCTTCCGGGCGCTGGGCTGCGAGGTGACGGAACTGTTCTGCGAGGTGGATGGTTCCTTCCCGGGGCATCACCCCGATCCGGCCGATCCCCACAATCTGCAGGACCTTATCTACTGCCTGCGCTATTCGGACTGCGAGGTCGGACTGGCGTTCGACGGCGACGGCGACCGGCTGGGCGTCGTCACAAAATCGGGACAGATCATCTGGCCGGACCGTCAGCTGATCCTGTTCGCCCGCGACGTGCTGGCGCGCAACCCGGGCGCCGAGATCATCTACGACGTCAAATGCAGCCGCCATGTGGCCCGCGCCATCACCGAGGCGGGCGGCAAGGCGACCATGTGGAAGACAGGGCATTCCCTTATCAAAGCCAAGATGCGCGAGTCGGGAGCGCTACTTGCTGGGGAGATGAGCGGCCACATTTTCTTCAAGGAGCGCTGGTACGGCTTTGACGACGGCATCTACGCCGCCGCCCGCCTGCTGGAGATCCTCTCGTCGGCGCCGGACCCCTCGGCTTTGCTGGAAAGCTTGCCCCAGTCCTGCGCCACCCCCGAATTGAAACTGGAGACCACGGAAGGCGTCGAGCTGGTGCAGGCGCTGCGCGATCAAGGGGAATTCCCCGGCGCAGTGTCCATCAACGAGCTCGACGGGATCCGTGTGGACTACGCGGATGGCTTCGGCCTTGCGCGACCGTCCAACACCACACCGACGGTGGTACTCCGGTTCGAAGGAGACAACGTGGCCGCGCTGGCTCGTATCGAGGAGGACTTTCGCAAGGCGTTCAGGCGCATTGCACCTCACATTCGTTTACCGTTCTAAGGAGCATCACGCGATGGGAAAGGCTCAACAGGCGATTGAGGCGTTAAGGGCAGACTCCGGACTGGCAAACAGCCCGGAGTGGGTGGCTTTCGCGCAGGCTGCGCAAAACGCTGAACTGGACGCCAGTGCGCTCAAGGTGATCGAAGCGGCAGGATTGTGCGTGGACTTGACCATGCAACGCCAGTCGGCGTCGCTGGACGGCGCGGGACAGGCGCTGCTGCAGGCGCGCGGACTGGAAGAGGCGCGCCGCGCGCTGTTTTCCGGGGAACCGGTCAACTGGACTGAAAACCGGGCGGCATGGCATACCGCGCTGCGCGCCGGGCGCACCCGCGAGCAGCCGGAAGGGCAGGACGCGGATTCCGTCTGCGAGTATTCGCGCATGACCGACTTCGTGCGGCGCGTGGACCAGACGGCGGACTTCTCCACCGTCCTGCACATCGGCATCGGCGGCAGCGACTGGGGTCCGCGCCTGGCTGTGCAGGCATTCGGCGGACCGCAGCAGCGCCGGCAGATCCGCTTCGTGTCCAACATTTGCGGCCACGCCTTCCATGACGCCGTGGCCGGGCTGGACCCGCGCCGCACGCTGGTCGTCATTTCTTCCAAATCCTTCACCACGTCGGAAACGCTGCACAACGCTCGCGCCGCCATCGCCTGGCTCAAGCAGGGCGGCGTGGCCGACGTGTCCGACCATCTGGCGGCCGTGACCGCCAATGCGCCGGCCGCGCGCGCACTGGGCGTGCCGTCCAGCCAGGTCTTCAAGATGTGCGACTGGGTGGGCGGACGCTATTCCGTCTGGTCGGTGGCCGGCCTGTCGATCGCGCTGACGGTGGGCTTGGACGTGCTGATCGGGATGCGCGCGGGTGCGGAAGCCATGGACCAGCATTTCCTGCAGACGCCGTTTGCGTCCAACGCGCCGGTGCAACTGGCGCTGGCCGGCCTGGTCAATTGCAGCGTGCTGGGATTCAACTCGCTGAATGTGGCGGCCTATAGCGGGCGCCTGCTGCACCTGGTGACCTATCTGCAGCAGCTCGAAATGGAATCGCTGGGTAAGCGGGTCGCTGGCGACGGCGCCGCGGTCGGCGTGCCGACGGCGCCCATCATCTGGGGCATGCCGGGCACGGACGGCCAGCACACCTTCTTCCAGTGGCTGCATCAAAGCGAGGAAGGCGCGCCGGTGGACTTCATCGCCAGCCTGCAAGGGCACGCGGACAGCCCCGATGCGCATCGCATGCTGCTGGCCAACTGCCTGGCGCAGCGCCAGGCGCTGATGCGCGGCAAGAGCCTGGAGCAGGCGCTGCTGGACGTCGCTCACATCGACAACCAGGAGCGTGCGCTGTCGTTGGCGCAGCACATGGTGCATCCGGGCGGACGGCCGTCGACGCTGATCGTGCTGCGTCAGCTCGATCCGCGCGGTCTGGGCGCGCTTCTGGCCCTGTACGAGCACAAGGTGTTCGTGCAGAGCGTGGTCTGGGGCATCAACCCCTTCGACCAATACGGCGTGGAACTGGGCAAGCGGCTGGCCAGCGGCATCGAGCGCGAACTGGCGGTGCCGGTGTCGGCGGGCGTGGTCGACTGGGGGCATGACGCTTCCACGTCGTACTGGATCGACCGCTACCGCAGCCATGCGCAGGCCCCGCGTCCCCGCCATGCGTGGGTGCCGGGCATGACGGCCCACCTCTGACGGAGCATGGACATGCCGGACACGCAAGTGTTGGTGACGGGCGGCGCCGGCTACATCGGTACGCATACGCTGGTGGCGATGATCGCCGCCGGCCTGCGGCCGATCGTGCTGGACAACCTCAGCAACGGCAGCCGAGAGGCTGTTCGCCGGGTTGAACAGCTTTGCGGTGCGCCGATACCGCTGATCGAAGGCGATATCCGCTCCCGCGGCCTGGTCGCGGCCGTGCTGGCGGATGCGGCGGCGCGGGGCTCGCCCGTGCAGTCCGTGCTGCATCTGGCCGGCTGCAAGGCCGTGGGTGAATCGGTGGCTGACCCGCTCAAGTACTACGACAACAACGTGCAGGGGTCGCTTGTCCTGTTGCGCGCCATGCGCGAGACGGGCGTGTCGCGGCTGGTCTTCAGTTCGTCGGCAACGGTGTATGGCGAGCCGCAGTATCTGCCGTTTACCGAGGCCCATCCGCTGGCGCCGGCCAATCCGTACGGCCGCACCAAGCTGATGGTCGAGGAGATGCTGCGGGACGTGTGCGTGGCGGATCCCGCATTCAGCGCCGTCACGCTGCGCTACTTCAATCCGATCGGTGCGCATCCCAGCGGACTGATCGGAGAGAGTCCGCGCGACCTGCCCAACAACCTTTTTCCGTTCATCACGCAGGTGGCGGTGGGGCGCCAACCGTTTCTGCGGGTCTTCGGCGACGACTACGACACGCCGGACGGCACCGGCGTGCGCGACTATCTGCACGTCATGGATCTGGCGCGCGGCCACGTGCAGGCGCTGACCTATGCGGACAGCCATCCCGGCTTCGTGGCGGTCAACCTGGGCACGGGGCAGGGCACCAGCGTCATGGAACTGGTGCGCGCGTTCGAACGGGTCAACGGCTGCAAGATCCCGCTGCGCATCCTGCCGCGGCGCGCGGGCGACGTCGAGCGCATGTGGGCCAACCCCGATCTGGCGGCAACGCTGCTGGGCTGGCGCAGCACGCACGATGTGGAAGCCATGTGCGCGGACGGCTGGCGCTGGCAGCAGGGCAACCCGCAAGGGTATGAGATGGAGCCGGGGTTGGTCCCGGTCTCGGAATCGGCCGCGGCATAACCCCAACGCCGTGTCGGAGGACTTCCGGCGCATGCGCCGGAGCGGTTACAGTTGACGGAATTATTGCGAAGCAGCATTCCCCGGCGCATTGCGCGGGGGGCTTCGCATCGTCAGCGAGGCAAACCCATGTTCGTTATCCATCCTTCTGCCGCACGCGCCGGCTCCCTGTCCGGAGTCCGGCAATGAGCGGCCCCAGCTATTTCCCCACGGCGCACTGGAACCTGGACGGCATCGTGTCCGGACTGCGCGAGGCGCGCGTTGCGTGGCGCGGTCCGCGCGGTCGCCTGCGCGACGACGCCGGCCTGCGCGAGTTCCCTTCGCAGGAAAGCCTGCGCCAAATCATCAAGGATCTCTGCGGCGCCTTGTTCCCCATGCGCCTGGGGCCCATCGATTTGCGCGAAGAGGTCGAAGACTTCTATGTCGGCCACACCATCGGCGCCGCGCTCGATGCGCTCTTGCATCAGGTCTGTCTGGAACTGCAATACGAAGGCCGGCATGATCCGGCCCAGCAGGCGGATACGCAGCAGCGCGCCACCGAGATCGTGCGCCGTTTCGGCGCCGAGCTGCCGGCCGTGCGCGCCGCGCTCGATCTGGACGTGATGGCGGCCTACCAGGGCGACCCGGCGGCGCACAACGTGGACGAGGTTCTGCTGTGCTATCCGGGTGTCGCGGCCATGATCCATCACCGCCTCGCCAACGTGCTGTACCGGCTGGGCGTGCCGATGCTGGCGCGCATCGTGGCCGAGATCGCCCATGCCGACACCGGCATCGACATTCACCCGGGCGCGACCATCGGCCGCAGCTTTTTCATTGACCACGGCACGGGCGTCGTGATCGGCGAAACGGCCATCATCGGCGACCGCGTGCGGCTCTACCAGATGGTCACGCTGGGCGCCAAGCGCTTCCCGCCCGGCGAAAACGGTGAACTCAAGAAGGGCTTGGCGCGCCATCCCCTGATCGAGGACGATGTCGTGATCTACGCCGGCGCCACGATCCTGGGTCGCGTCACCATCGGCAGGGGCTCGACCATCGGCGGCAACGTCTGGCTCACGCGCAGCGTGCCGCCCGGCAGCAACGTGACGCAGGCCAGCCTGGTGAGCGACATGCCCGATTGCGGGCTGGGCGGTTGAACGCTGCGGGCTACGGGGCGTGATCGCCGCACAGTGGCGGGACGAAAGGAGCGAGGATTGGATACTGCACTTCCGGAGCTGGCCGCGCTGCGCGGCTTTGTCGACCGCCATCCGCGGCTCTTCGTCCTGACCGGGGCCGGGGTCAGCACCGATTCCGGCATCCCCGACTACCGCGACACCGAAGGCGAATGGAAACGCCAGCCGCCCATGACGCTGCAAACGTTCATGGGCGCCGAGCTTTCGCGGGCGCGATACTGGGCGCGCAGCATGGTGGGCTGGCGCCGCTTTGGGCACGTCAAGCCGAACGCGTCCCATCTTGCGCTGGCGCGCCTGCAGGATCGCGGTCACGTCGCCATTCTGGTGACGCAGAACGTGGACGGCCTGCACGAGGCCGCGGGCAGCCGCGACGTCGTGGACTTGCACGGACGGCTGGATGCGGTGCGGTGCATGAACTGCGACTGGCGCGGCGGGCGCCACGACTGGCAGGAAAAACTTCACACGCTGAATCCGGATTGGGTGCAGCTTGAAGCCACCGACGCGCCTGACGGCGACGCGGATCTGGATGGCTACGATTTTTCGCGGTTCACGGTACCGCCGTGTCCGCGCTGCGGCGGCATCGTCAAGCCCGACGTGGTCTTCTTCGGCGAGACCGTGCCGCGCGAGCGCGTGGAGCGGGCCAATGCCGGCCTTGAGAGCGCCGACGCCGTGCTGGTGGTGGGCTCGTCCCTGATGGTGTATTCCGGCTATCGCTTCGTGACGGCAGCCTCGCGAGCCGGCCTACCCATCGCCGCCATCAACCTGGGACGCACCCGCGCAGACAGCCTGTTGACCCTGAAAGTGGAACAACCCATCGGGCTGGCGCTGGAAGCGCTTTAGAAAGAAGCGGGGTCGGCCGGTTTTTGACCGGTCTAAGCAAGTGCTTGCCCGGCAACGATTTTTTCGGCCGGTTACAGACCTTTCCATAGGGTTGTCCACAGGAACTGGGGATAACTCCTAGGGATAACCCCAGTTTTTTGGGGTGGTCCCGGCCGCTGTTGTCAAGTCTCAATGCCTTCCGATGCGTCCCCCAGCAGCGCCTTGCGCGCCGCGTGCCAGCTTCCCGCGTCGGGCGCGTAGAGCAAGCCACCCGTGCGATGCGTGGGCTTGTAGGGTGAGCCGTCGAAATGCGCCGCATACCCGCCGGCTTCCCGATGCAGCAACCAGCCGGCAGCGTGATCCCACGCCGTCAACTGGTTGTACAGCGCCACATGGCAATGGCCGGCGGCGATCATGCGGTATTCATGCGCGGCGCAGCGCAGCGAGGCCGTGCTGCCCAGGCGCGACAGGTTGCTGTTGACGGTCGTGCGCAGCGGCTCGGGCAGGGCGCCGGTGGAAATCAGGCCGTCCATGTCCTCGGGGGGCGCGGGGCTGGCGACGGATAGCGGCAGCCGCTTGCCGTTTTCGAATTCGAGCCAGGCGCCTTCGCCGCGCACGGCCAGCGCGCTGTCGCGGCTGACCGGGTCGTAGATCACGCCGGCAATCACGTCGCCGCGATGGCAGGCCGCGATCATCATGCCGAACAGCGGCAGACCCGCGACGTAATTGCGCGTGCCGTCGATGGGATCGATCAGAAAGGCGAGGTCGGCGTCGACCAGCATGTTCAAGAGGGCGGGATTGCGCGCAGAGGCTTCCTCGCCGATCAGCACGGCGCCCGGATGCAGCTTGGACAGGCGCGCGGCGATGAGGCGTTCGGCGGCTTCGTCGGCGTCGGTGACCAGATCGCGCGGCGAGGTCTTGCCGCGAACGGCCCCTTCCGGCAGGTTGCGAAACCGGGGCATGACCTCGGTCTGCGCGGTTTCCGCCAGGATGGCCGCCAGCTTGCGGGTGTCCTCAAGGGTGAAAGTTCTGCTCATACGGACTCGTCCAGGGAACGCGCAAATCTAACATGCCTGGATGGTATCCGAGTGAACGTGGCGCATACATCGGCCACGCGGACGACAGGCGCGCGCGGCAGGACGCCGCGCGCGCCGGACTTCATGCGCCGAGGTCGACGCAGAGGTACTTGATCTCCAGGTACTCTTCGATGCCGTACTTGGAGCCTTCGCGGCCCAGGCCGGATTGCTTGACGCCGCCGAACGGGCCGACTTCGTTGGAGATGAGGCCGGTGTTGATGCCGACGATGCCGTATTCCAGCGCTTCGGACACGCGCCAGATGCGGGCGTAGTCGCGCGTGAAGAAGTAGGCGGCCAGGCCGAAGATGGTGTCGTTGGCCATGCCGATGACTTCGTCTTCGGATTCAAAGCGGAACAGCGGCGCGACGGGGCCGAAGGTTTCCTCGCTGGCAAAGCGCATCGATTGCGTCACGTCGCGCACGACGGTCGGTTCGAAGAACGTGCCGCCCTTCGCGTGGGGCTTGCCCCCGGCAATGACCTTGGCGCCGTTGGCCGTCGCGTCGGCGATGTGCTCCTGCACCTTTTCAATGGCGTTCTTGTCGATCAGCGGACCTTGCGTCACGCCGTCTTCAAAGCCGTCGCCGACCTTCATGGCGTTGACCTTGTCGACCAGGCGCTTGGCCACTTCCTCGTACACGCCGGCCTGCACGTAGATGCGGTTGGCGCACACGCAGGTCTGGCCGGCGTTGCGGTACTTCGAAGCCAGGATGCCGTCGACCGCGCGGTCCAGGTCGGCGTCGTCGAACACGATGAAGGGCGCGTTGCCGCCCAGTTCGAGCGACAGCTTCTTGATGGTGGGCGCGCATTGCTCCATCAGCGTGCGGCCGACTTCGGTGGAACCGGTGAAGCTCAGCTTGCGCACCACGTCGCTTTCGCACAGGGCCGCGCCGATGTCGCGCGAGCTGCCCGTGATGACGTGGAACACGCCTGCCGGCACGCCGGCTTCTTCGGCCAGCACGGCCAGCGCCAGCGCGGTCAGCGGCGTCTGCTGGGCGGGCTTGACGACCATGGTGCAGCCGGCGGCCAGCGCGGGGCCGACCTTGCGGGTGATCATGGCGGCGGGGAAGTTCCACGGCGTGATCGCAGCGGTGACGCCGATGGGCTGCTTGAGCGCCAGCAGGCGTTGGCCGGCCTTGGGGCTTTGCAGGATGTCGCCGTCGATGCGCTTGGCTTCTTCGGCGAACCATTCCAGGAACGACGCGGCGTAGGCGATTTCGCCCGCGGCTTCGGTGACCGGCTTGCCCTGTTCGGACGTCATGATGGCGGCCAGGTCTTTCTGGTGCTGCATCATCAACTGCGCCCACTTCAGCAGGATCGCGGCGCGTTCCTTGCCCGTCTTGGCGGCCCACGCGGGCAGCGCGGCCTGGGCGCTGGCGATGGCCTGTTCGGTTTCCTTGCGGCCCAGCTTGGGCACCGACACGATGGTCTTGCCGGTGGACGGATTGTCGACGGGGATCGATGCGCCTTCGCCGGCGCCGACCCACTTGCCGTCGATGTAGCAGGCGTCGCGCAGCAGGTCGGGACGGGCGAGGGGATGGGACAGTGCTGTCATGTTGGAAGTCTCCTTGATGGGTGCGGCGGGCCAAGCGATTGCGGGCGTGGCGGGGGGGGGGGGGTTTTTTTTAAACCCCCCCCCCCCCCACCACCGGCACGGCGGGCCTAGCGGGGGGGCCGCGCCGCCCCCCGCCCAAGTGAAATGGGTGGGGGGGGGGGGGGGGGGGGGTTCCCCCCCCCCCNNCAAGCCCCCTGCCTGCTACGCCCGCAATCGTTGTTCCCAGCCGAATAACCGGTTATTCAGGGCCTTTGCCTCAAGCGGCAAGCGCCTCGGACAGGATGTCCAGCGCGCGTGCGAACTGGGCGTCGGGAATGGTCAAGGGATACAGGAAGCGCAGGACGTTTCCGTATACACCGCAGCTTAGCAAAATCAGGCCGGCGTCGAGCGCGCGCTGCTGCACGCGCTTGACCGCTTCGGCGTCGGGCTTGCCGGCCGCGTCGTTCAGTTCCAGCGCGACCATCGAGCCCAGGCCGCGTACGTCGGCGATCCCCGGCACCTTGGCGCGCAGGCCTTCCAGATGCGCGCGCAGCTTCTCGCCCAGTTGGGCGGCGCGTTCGCACAGCTTTTCTTCAGCGATGACGTCCAGCACCGCATGCGCTGCGGCCACCGCCAGCGGATTGCCGGCGTACGTGCCGCCCAGGCCGCCCGCGGCAGGGCCGTCCATGACGTCGGCGCGGCCGACGATGNNTCGTCGGCGATCAGCAGGATGCCGTGCTCGTCGCAAACCTTGCGCAGCGCGGTCATCAGTTCGGGCGGCGTGATGTTGAAGCCGCCTTCACCTTGCACCGGCTCGATGATGATGGCCGCGACGCGCTTCGGATCGATGTCGACCTTGAACAGCAGGTCCAGCGCCTTGAGCGAATCGGCCACGCTGATGGACTGCGTGGCGTTGGGGAACGGCACGTGATAGATATCGCCCGGCATGGGGCCGAACGACAGCTTGTAGGGAGCGACCTTGCCGGTCAGCGCCATGCCCAGCATCGTGCGGCCATGGAAAGAACCGGAGAAGGCGATGACGCCCGAGCGGCCGGTGGACGAACGCGCGATCTTCACGGCGTTCTCGACGGCTTCAACGCCGGTCGTGAAGAAGGCGGTCTTCTTCAGGCCGTCGATGGGGGCGAGACGGTTGATGCGCTCGGCCAGCGAGATGTAGCCTTCGTACGGCACGATCTGATAAGCCGTGTGCGTGAAGTTGTCCAGTTGCGCGGCGACCGCGGCCTTGACCTTCGGGTGCAGGTGGCCCGTGTTCAGGACGGCGATGCCGCCTGCGAAGTCGATGTATTCCTTGCCTTCGGCATCCCACAGCGTGGCGTTTTCCGCGCGCACGGCGTAGAAGTCGCACATGACGCCGACGCCGCGCGGCGTGGCCAGGGAACGGCGGGTATTCAGATCCTGATTCTTCATCTCGGTCTCGATGAGAGTGATGGGCGGTAAAGCACTTATTTAATGCTACGATGGCCCCACTTGTGGGAACCACTTTGATAAATCAGGTAGAACCAATTGCGGTCCATCGTCGGTGACTTGCTGCTGCTGCGCCTGGCCGACGGCGCCAGCGAGCCCATGAACAAGCGGCTCTATCGCGGCATCCGTGAAGCCATCCTGGATGGATCCATTGCCGCGGACTCGCGCCTGCCCGCCACCCGGGACCTGGCGGCCGAACTGGGCATTGCCCGCAACACCGTCGTTCACGTTTACAGCCAGCTGCTGGCCGAAGGCTATACCCGCAGCCGGCAGGGCAACGGGACCTTCGTGAATGCCTCGGTGCCGGATTCGTATCTGGCCAGCGGCCGCCGCGCGCGGCAGGCGCAGCAGGCGCCGTCGCGTCCGGCGCTGTCGCCACGCGGCGCGGCCATCGTGGATGGCGTGTCGGCATCGCCTTACCAATGGGGCGCGTTCATGCCGGGCGTGCCCGACCTGACCGAGTTCCCGCACAAGAAATTTGGCCGCATCTTCAGCGCGCTGTGGCGCAATCCCGCGCCGGATCTGCTGACGTATTCGTATGGCGGCGGCCTGCCGGCGCTGCGCGAGGCGCTGGCGCAGCATCTGGCGCTGACGCGGTCCATCGACTGCGATCCCGAGCAGATCATCATTACCGAGGGTTCGCACCAGGCCATCGACCTGACCACGCGCATCCTGGGTGAGGCCGGTGAAACGGCGTGGGTCGAAGATCCGGGCTATTGGGGCGCGCGCACCATCCTGCAGGCCAACGGCCTGCGCACCGTGCATCTGCCGGTGGACGAAGAAGGCATGCGTGTGCCTGACGCCGTGGACACGCCGCCGCGCTTCATCTTCGTCACGCCGTCGCACCAATATCCGCTGGGACCCGTGATGTCGCTGGCACGCCGGCGGCAGTTGCTGGCGGTGGCGCGGCAGTGCGGCAGCTGGATCATCGAAGACGACTACGACAGCGAGTTCCGCTTCTCCGGCCGCCCGATCGCGTCGCTGCTGGGCCTGGAGTCTGACGCGCCGGTGATCTACATGGGGACCTTCAGCAAGACGCTGTATCCGGGCCTGCGTGTGGGGTATCTGGTGCTGCCCAAGACGCTGACGGCGGCATTTCAGGCGGCGCATGCCGAGCTGTACCGCGAGGGGCACCTGATGACGCACGCGGCCCTGGCCACGTTCATTTCCGAAGGCCATTACGCGGCGCACATCCGCCGCATGCGCATGCTGTACGGCCGCCGCCGCGCCATGCTGGTCAACCTGATCGAGCGCCGGCTGGGCCCGGACTGGCTGCATCGCGATGCCAGCATGGCGGGTTTGCATCTGGTGCTGACCCTGCCGGCGGACATGGACGACCTGCGCGTCGTCGAGGTGGCGCGCAGCAAGGGCGTGCTGACCCGCGCGCTGTCGCGGTATTACGTCAACGAGGAAGGGCGCCGGCCGGGGCTGCTGCTGGGATATGCCTGTGTGCCGGAGCACGACATCGCGCGCAAGTTTGAAGTGCTGCTGGAGAGTCTGGCGGAGGTGGCGCGGCCGGCGGCGCGGACTGCTGCGAAGGCGGGTGTTTGATCTCGGCGTGCGAAGGTTGGCGTCTGTAGGCCGGTGTCAGACACCCATTCACACCCCGGGCAATTGCAGCGCCGACGCGAAGGCCGCCGCGTTGCGCATGCCCTGGTCTTCGAAGTTGGTGTTGAACACCGCGTGCGCCTGCGCTGATTGCGAGGCCAGCCGCGTGAAGCGCGCGACCAGTTCGGCCAGTTCCGCTTCCGAGTACTCGTACTGAAACCGCCCCGAAGACGCCGGGCCCGACGCGTTCCACTTGGCCGCATTGCGCCCGTGCAGGCGCAGCAGCGTCAGGTCCGGATGGGTGCTTTCCCAAACCGCGGGCACGGTGTTCTCGAACCCTTGCGGCGCGTCGACAACCGTGTGCACGACACCCAGATCCCGTTCGAAGGCCAGCGTGTCCGCAGTGGCCGCCGGGGTTTCAAACCAGCTGCGGTGGCGGAATTCCACCGACACCAGATGCTCCTCCATCCGTCGCGCGCAGTCCGCCACGCGCGCCATGCCGCGGGCGTCGCGCCGTACCCACGGCGGAAACTGGAAATGCACCGCGCCCAGCTTGTCCGCCATCCGCAACGGCTCGATGGCCAGCTGGTAGCGCCGCCAGAGCTCGTCGCGCAGGTCGGCCGGCATGCGGTCGTGGTAAATGATGGGCTCCGGCCAGTCCGCCAGTTCGCGCCGGATGTCGCCGGGCAGGGCGGTGAGTGGGGTCTGGTGGCCGGTGAACAGCCGGAAGGCCTTGATGTTGAAGACGAAATTGTCGGGTGTACGGGTGGACCATAGGTAGGCGTTGTCCGGCGTGGGCATCGCGTAGAAGCTGGCGTCGACCTCGGCCAGCGAAAAGCGCGACGCGTAGAACCGCAGCCGCGATTCGGCGCTACGCGCATCGGGCGGATAAAAGCGGCCGCAGGCCAGCAGGGTGGGGTCGGTCCAGGAGGCGGTGCCGGTCAGGATGCGGGGAAAATCGGGCATGGCGCCAAGGCGGTTCAGACGGAAGTCAAAAAATTCTGTATAAATATACAGTGTTCATCCGGAGCCAGCCTTGGCTCCTTCCTTTTTTTGCGGCCGCAGCGCTGCGGCTCCGCGACATGCCAGACCAAGATCAAACTCCCAGCACGCCCGACAACCCCCTGACCGCCGCCCGTCCGGCCGAGCGGCCCGATCCGCTGGCCGAGCTGAATCCCGCGCAGCGCGAGGCCGCCGAATTCGGCGTGGCCGGCGCGCCCGGCAACGACGGCCCGCTGCTGGTGATTGCGGGGGCGGGGTCGGGCAAGACCAATACGCTCGCGCACCGCGTGGCGCACCTGATTTTGAACGGCGCGGATCCGCAGCGCATGCTGCTGCTGACGTTCTCGCGCCGCGCGGCATTGGAAATGGAGCGGCGCGTGGGGTCGGTGCTGCAGCGGGTGATGAACCTGCGTTCGTCGCAGCAGGCGCCGTCGCTGCCGTGGGCGGGCACTTTCCATGCGATCGGGGCGCGCCTGTTGCGCGATTGCGCGCTGCGTATCGGCCTGTCCGAAGCCTTCACCATCCATGATCGCGGCGACGCCGAGGACCTGATGGGCATGGTGCGGCATGAACTGGGCCTGTCCTCCACCAAATCCCGCTTTCCGCTCAAGGGCACGTGCCTGGCCATCTATTCGCGCGTGGTGAACAGCCAGACGCCGGTGGGCGATGTGCTCAAGACGTCGTTTCCCTGGTGCGCGCAGTGGGAAGACGAGCTCAAGAACCTGTTCCGCGCCTACGTCGCGGCCAAGCAGGACCAGCAGGTGCTGGACTACGACGACCTGCTGCTTTACTGGTCCGAAATGATGTCGGACGCGGAGATAGCAGCGGATGTCGGCGCGCGCTTCGATCATGTGCTGGTGGACGAATACCAGGACACCAACCGGCTGCAGTCTGCCATCCTGCTGGCCATGAAGCCAGACGGCCGCGGCCTGACGGTGGTGGGCGACGATGCGCAGTCCATCTATTCGTTCCGCGCCGCCACGGTCCGCAACATCCTGGACTTTCCCAACCTGTTTCCCGCGCCCGCGCGCGTCATCACGCTGGACCGCAACTACCGGTCGTCGCAACCCATCCTGACCGCCTCCAATGCCGTGATCGCGCAGGCGACGGAACGTTATGCCAAGGACTTGTGGACCGACCGCAAGTCGTCGCAGTTGCCCGAGCTGGTCACGGTCAGTGATGAAGCCGGCCAGGCGCGCTGGGTCGCCGACCAGGTGCTGGCGCAGCGCGAGGGCGGCGCGACGCTCAAGTCGCAGGCGGCGCTGTTTCGCACCGCCAGCCACAGCGCCGCGCTGGAACTGGAGCTGACCCGCCGCAACATCCCCTTCGTCAAGTTCGGCGGGTTGCGCTTTCTGGAAGCGGCGCACGTCAAGGACCTGCTGTCGATCCTGCGCTGGGCCGAGAACCCGCGTGGCCGCATGGCGGGATTCCGGGTCGCCCAGCTGATGCCGGGCATCGGTCCGGCCACGGCGGGCAAGCTGATGGACGCGATGTCCGCGTCCGCCGAGCCGTTGCGCACGCTGCGCGAGTTCAAGCCGGGCGCGGCGGCCCAGGAAGAGTGGGGCGCTTTTGCCGACACGTACGCCGCGCTGTGCGACCCCACGCTGAAGTGGCCGGCCGACGTGGACCTGGCGCTGCGCTGGTATAGCGGCCAGCTCGAGCGTCTGTACGACGATGCGCGCGTGCGCAAGACAGATCTCGATCAGCTCGTGCGCATTGCCTCGGGCTATCCGACACGCGAGCGCTTCCTGACGGAGCTGACGCTGGATCCGCCCGACGCCACCAGCGACGAATCCGGCGCGCCGCTGCGCGACGAGGATTACATGATCCTGTCCACGATCCATTCCGCGAAAGGCCAGGAGTGGAAGGCGGTCTACGTGCTGAATGTGGTGGACGGTTGTATCCCGTCCGACATGAGCACCGGCACGGCCGAAGAGATCGAGGAGGAGCGCCGGCTGCTGTACGTGGCCATGACGCGGGCCAAGGAACGGCTGCAGCTTGTCGTGCCGCAGCGCTTCTACGTGCATCAGCAGACGGGGATGGGCGATCGCCACGTGTACGGCTCGCGCACGCGGTTCATCACCAACGCCATGCTGCCGCTCTTTGACCACCTGCCCAAGCTGCCCGATCTGCCGCCCGGACGGGCGGAGCCGCGCGAGCCGCAGGCGCCGCGCATCGACGTGGCCAAGCGCGTGCGCAACCTGTTCTGAGACGGCGGCTCGCCCGGAGGCTGGGCTATCATCGGCCGATAATCACACGCTGCACCGCAGGGATCGATTTGTCCGAGGATGTCTATGTCTACTGAAGAGCACGCCGCCGACGCGCCCAAGGGCGAGGTCGTGGCATCGATCGCCTACGTGAACGGACGGCGGGACCGCGAGGTCCCCATCGAAGAGGCCGGCCAGTACGTTGCCCAGCGTCAGGGCCAGAGCATGCTGTGGATCGGGTTGCGCAACCCCAGTCCGGAGACGCTTGCCAAGGTGTCGCGCGAGCTTGGCGCGTGCGACAAGAACCAGGAAGAGATGCTGGAAGCCCACCGGCGTCCCAAGATCATCGACTACGGCAACATGATTCTCATCGTCGCCGTGACGGTCGAAGTCGAAGCGGAGCGTCCCATCTTCGGCGAGACGCAGTTCCTCATCGGCGATGGTTTCCTGGTCACCGTGCGGCGCGGCGCCACCGCCGGCCACAGCCCGCTGCGCGAGCGCCTGGAAGCCTCGCCCGACCTGCTCAAACGCGGCAGCGACTACGTGGCGTCCGAGCTGCTGGACTGGCTGGTGGATCGCTACGTGGCGGCGGCCGTCAAGATCGAAAGCGTCGTCGAAGGCGCCGAACAGAAGCTGCTGATCCGCGGCGCCAAGGATTCGGACATCCGCAGGCTGTACCGGCAGCGCCGGGACCTCTTACGCATTCATACCGTGGTGTCGCCGCTGGCCGAGATCTGCCGCCGGCTGGCGCGCGTCGAAATGTCCGCGGTGGACGAGCACGCACGGCCTTACTTTGGCGAAGTGGCGGATCGCGTGCTGCGCGTGGATGAGCTTTTCAATTCGCTGCGCGAGTCGCTGGCGTTCGCCTTTGAAGCCAGCCTGATGATCGGGCAGGCGGCGCAGAACGACACCACCCGCAAACTTGCGTCGTGGGCTGCCATCCTGGCCGTGCCCACCGCGATCGCCGGCATTTATGGCATGAACTTCGAGTTCATGCCGGAACTGAAATCTCCTTGGGGCTATCCGGTCACGCTGGGCGTCATCGCATCCGTGTGCTCGGTGCTGTATTGGCGGTTCCGGAAGTCGGGCTGGTTGTAATCCCGGGGTGTCACACACCATCAACCAGGCGTCTGCGGCGAGCTTCCTTGTGGCAAACTCGCTGTCGTTTTCCCTCTGGAGTTCCGCCGGTGCGTGGCAAATCCCCATTTCGCGGCGGCAGCAAGCTGACCGCCCTTGTCGTCGCCCTGGTTCTGGCCGCGGCGGGCGCCATCGTGAACTGGCTCCAGCCGCAGGACCCCGCGCCGCAGCGCTCTGGGCCGACGGCAACCGGCAAACCCTCGGGGACAGCGCCGGCGGGCGGTAAACCGCCGGCCGCGGCGCCTGCCGGCGGTGTGCCGCAAGGAAGCTACACGCTGACGGGCACGATCGTGAATGTGGCGGACGGCGATACCGTGACGCTACGGGCGCCAGACGGGCAGCGGCGCATCCGGATGGACAGCATCGACGCGCCGGAAGAGGGCCATGGCACGGATCAGCCCGGCCAGCCTGACGCCGAGGCGTCGCGCAAGCACCTGGCCGGACTGGTGGCCGGCAAGACGCTCACCGCGCAGTGCTACGAGCAGGATCAATATGGCCGCGATGTCTGCGCGCTGATCCTGGACGATGGCCGCTCCGCCAACCGCGTGCAGGTCGAGGCCGGCTACGCCTGGGCCTACACGGCCCGCAAGGGCGATTACCTGCACGACAAGGCGATGCCGGACCTGCAGCGCCAGGCCAAGGCGGCCGGCCGCGGGCTGTGGGCGCGGCCGGACCCCGTGCAGCCTTGGAAATGGCGCTACGACTGCTGGCGCCAACGCCAGTGCGGCTGAGCGCGGCCATCGGGATTCCTCGCGGTCATCCGGTCTCCTCGCTGCCGTCCGAGCGCCGACCTGCTCCCGCCCGATTCGCCCATGGCGCCTCTAAGGGCATGCCGGGGTATTTCCCCGGCCCCCCATTTGCTATTCTCTGTCGCTACGAAACGAAGGGAAGGTTTCCATGGGTGTACTGAAGCGGCTCTGGGCGTCGGCCATGCTGCTGTCGCTGGCGTTGGCGGGCTGCTCGCAAGAAAGCCCCATCAACAGCCCCTATCCATCCGGCGCCGAAAGCCAGAACACGCTGTATTCCGCGTTCGTCAAACGCTCCCCGAAGTACCTGGACCCGGCCAGTTCCTATTCCGGCGACGAAACGCCATATACCTACAACATCTATGAGCCGCTCTACGGGTATCACTACCTGAAGCGGCCCTACGAGCTGTTCCCGCGCGCGGCAGCGTCGATCGATCCGCCGGTGTACCTGGACAAGGATGGCAACACGCTGCCCGCGGACGCGCCCGGCGAGCAGATCGCGCAGAGCATCTACGACATCAAGATCCGGCCGGGCATCCGCTTCGCGCCGCATCCGGCCTTCGCCCGCAAGCCGGACGGCAGCTATGCCTACTTTCCGCTGGCGCCCGGCGAACTCGACGACAAGTTCTACATTCCCGATTTCCCGCTGACGGGCACCCGCGAGCTCACCGCCGACGACTACGTCTATGCGTTCCGGCGCCTGGCCAGCCCGCGCGTGGTGTCGCCCATCTATTCGCTGATGGCCGAACACGTGCAGGGGCTCAAAGACTACGGCGACCGGTTGCGCAAGCGCGACCAGGACCTGCGGCGCGATGTGCCCGGCGGCGCGGGCGCGTCGCCCTGGCTGGACCTGCGCGAGGACGACGGCTTCAAGGGTGTCGAGGCGCTGGATGCCCACACGCTGCGGATCCGCGTCGACGGCAAGTATCCGCAGTTCAAGTACTGGCTGGCCATGACCTTCACCGCGCCCATCCCCTGGGAAGCGGATCGGTTCTACAACCAGCCCGGCATGGCCGCGCACGACCTGTCGCTGAACACCTGGCCGGTGGGCACCGGCCCGTACATGCTGGTCGAGTCGCTGCAGAACCGCCGCCACGTGCTGGGCCGCAATCCCAATTACCACGGCGAGCCCTATCCCTGCGAAGGCGAACCCGGTGACAAGGCGGCGGGCCTGCTGGCCGACTGCGGCAAGCCCACGCCCTTCATCGACCGCGCCGAGTTCAGCGTCGAAAAGGAAGCCATTCCCCTGACCGGCAAGTTCATGCAGGGCTATTACGATGTGCCGCAGATCGAGCGCGGCGAGTACGGCGTGGCCATGCTGGTGGCGGCTGGCGACAGCCAGGACAAGGCGCGCAAATATCAAGAGCACGGCATCAAGCTGCCGACCACGGTCGAGACCGCCAACTGGTACATGGGCTTCAACTGGCTGGATCCGGTGGTGGGCAAGGGCGATACGCCCGAGCAGCAGGAACGCAACCGTAAGCTGCGCCAGGCCATCAGCATCGCCTTCGACTGGGAAGAATACGTGGCGGTGTTCGAGAACAGCCAGGCGTCGGTGGCCTATGGCCCGGTGCCGCCCGGCGTGCTGGGCTACCGCGATCCGCCCGAAGGCATCAATCCCGTCGTGTATGACCTGGTGGACGGCAAGCCCGTGCGCAAATCCATCGATGTGGCCAAGCGGCTGCTGGCCGAGGCCGGCTACCCGGATGGGCGCAACGCGCAGACGGGCGCGCCGCTGGTGCTGTACTTCGATTCCATGTCCGGCGGCGGCTCCAACCCGCAGTCCGACTGGATGCGGCGTCAGTTGGCCAAGATCGGCGTGCAACTGGACGTGCGGGCCACCGACTACAACCGCTTCCAGGACAAGATGCTGCGCGGCGCCGCGCAGATCTTCCTGTGGGGCTGGAATGCCGATTACCCCGACGCCGAGAACTTCCTCTTCCTCTTGTATGGCCCCAACGCCAAGGCCAAGGGCGGCGGCGAGAACGCGGCCAACTATGCCAGCCCCGAGTTCGACAAGCTGTTCGAACAGATGAAATTCCTGGACGACGGCCCGGAGAAGGCCGCGCTGATCGCCGACATGATCGCCGTCGTCCAGCGCGACGCACCGTGGATGTTCGGCTACTTCCCGATGTCGGGCGGGGCCTATCAGCAGTGGGTCGGCAACGCCAAGCCCACGCAGATGGTGCGCAACACGCTGCAGTACATGAAGATCGACCCGGCGCTGCGGCAGCAGAAGATCGACGAATGGAACTCGCCCATCTGGTGGCCCGTCGGCGTCTTCATCCTGCTGCTGGCGCTGGCGATCTGGCCTTCGTACGTGGCGCTCAAGCGGCGTGAACGCCAGACGGCGTTTGTGCCGCCCGAACGCAAGGAGCATCAATCATGATCGGCTATGTCATCCGCCGGCTGTTGTATGGCGTGCTGATTCTGATCGGCGTCAATCTCTTTACCTTCATCCTGTTCTTCGCGGTGAACACGCCCGACGACATGGCTCGGCTGGCCATCGGCGGCCAGCGCGTCAGCCAGGACGCGGTCGAGAAATGGAAGGCCGAGCGCGGCTACGACAAGCCGCTGTTTTTCAATGCCGCGGCCCAGGGCACGGCGCAGCTCACGGACACGGTGTTCTACCGGCGTTCGGTGCCGCTGCTGGTGATGGATTTTGGCGCGTCGGATGGCGGCCGCGACATTGGCCGCGAGATCAAGACGCGCATGGGGCCCAGCCTGGCGCTGGCGGTGCCCACGTTCTTTCTGGGGTTGTTCGCCAGCATCGTGTTCTCGCTGACGCTGGTGTATTTCCGGGCCACGCGGCTGGACTTCTGGGGCGTCGTGCTGTGCGTGATGCTGCTGTCGATATCCAGCCTGTTCTACATCATTGCTGGGCAGTGGCTGTTTGCGAAGCTGCTGCGGCTGGTGCCGTTCTCGGGCTATTCGGGCGGACTGGACGTGATCAAGTTCCTGGCGCTGCCGGTGCTGGTCGCGATCGTGTCGCGGCTGGGGCCCGAGGCGCGCTTCTACCGCACCCTGTTTCTTGAAGAGATCGGCAAGGATTACGTGCGCACCGCGCGCTCCAAGGGCCTGGCCGAACGCGTCGTGCTGTTCCGCCATGTGCTGCGCAACGCCATGCTGCCCATCCTGACCAGCACGGTCGCCGCGTTGCCGCTGCTCTTCATGGGCAGCCTGATCGCCGAATCGTTCTTCGGCATTCCGGGGCTGGGCAGCTACACCATCGACGCCATCAATGCCCAGGACTTTTCCATCGTGCGCGCCATGGTGTTCCTGGGCGCCGCGCTTTACATCGTGGGGCTGATCCTGGCCGACATTTCCTACACGCTGGCCGATCCCCGCGTGCGTTTCGAGTAGCCGCCATGCCCAAGTTCGTCTTTCTCTGGACCGATATCGCGCTGTGGCTGATGGTGGCGGGCGCGCTGGCCTACGTCTGGCACGTGCGCCGCAGTCCCAATCTGCGCGCCACCTGGGCGCGGGTGGCCCGCGACACGCCCGCCATGTGTTCGGCCGTCATCCTGGTTGCCTTTTCGGTGGTCGGCCTGCTGGATTCCGTCCA
>NZ_DIEJ01000071.1:0-11069 GCF_002418565.1 Achromobacter sp. UBA5777
CGCGCCTATGCCGGCCGCGCCGAAACGCCATGCTAGGATTCGCGCCAGATTTCAATGCCAGGAGGCTTTACATCATGGACATCCAGGAACAGATCGCCGTTGTCGTGCACACCATCTCGCATCAGGGTGGGCGCATCGACGCGCTCAATACCACGCTGCTCTCGATGCTGCATCTGGCGAAGAATTCGCCGGGCCTGCGCGAGGCCATCGAGGCGCAGCTGGAGCAGAATTACTCCGGCCTGCTGGCGCGTTCCGAAAATCCGCAATACGTCGCGGGTTTCGAAAGCGTGCGTGACATGGTCCTGACCGCCCTGAAGTGAGGCGCCCGGCGGCAGTTACCCACAGGTTCTGTGGACAAGCCTTGGGATAGTGCGGGCATAGATCCACAAACTCCTTCAATTACAACGGCTTGCGTGAGGCGCTCAAAAGCGGCTCCATTGCGCCGAAGCAATGCGCAACCGGCGCGCCGCCACGGCAGGCCAAGCCCGGGTAATATGCGGCCCCATGCGGAATCAGTATTCATTGGAAGGCCGGAACCGCGCCCTCGTGGCGCGCGTTTCGGAAGCGGCAAAGCTGGCGGCATTTGACCCCGGCAAGCTTTCCCCCGAGGCGAGGGAGAGCTGGGAGCGCATGGGCCATGGCTTCAAGGCCTGGCACGACTTCGACCAGCGTCACCCGATCCTGCGCCGCCTTGCAAAGCTGCCCATCATCGGCATGCTGTACCGCAACGCGCGCCGCCGCCATGTGCAGCGCGCAAACGGCAAGCTGGTGTTCTGAACGCGCCCGCTATTTGCGGCGACGCGCGTAGACCTGATAGGCCAGCCACACCAGCACGCCGAGCGCTACTGCCACGGCCAGCTTGGTTTCCACGCCGTGCAGGCGTCCCAGCAGCGCTTCGATGGTCCGGCCGAACACAAACCCCAGCAGGCTGAAGCAGACCGCCCAGATCATGGCGGCGATGGCGTTCAGCACCAGATAGCGCAGGGCCGGCACCTTGGACACGCCCACGGCGACAGGCCCCACCGTACGCAACCCATACAGAAAGCGCAGCGCCAGTATGAAACCGTTGGGATATCGGTCGATGGCCGCCAGCGCCTTGCCGAACGCCGGCTTGGCGCGGATGCGCTGCACGTAGCGATGGTCGCGGTAGCGGCGGCCCAGCAGGAACAGCAGTTGATCCGCCATGAACGAGCCGGCGAACGCGCAGAGCATGACGTAGGGCAGATGGAACAATCCCTGGTGCGCCAGGAATCCCGCAAACACCACCACGCTTTCGCCTTCCAGGAAGGTCCCGCCCAGCACGGCCCACAGGCCATAGTCCGCGATGAATTGATGCAGTTCCGCGTTCATGCTGTCCTTTCTTCCACGATGCGCGCGAGTGTCACCAATGCGTGCGAGATCTCCGGCGTGATGCGTTGTCCGCAACTGATGCGCAGGAAGTGGTTATAGCGGGCGCCATTCGAGAACATCGCGCCGGGCGCCACGCGTATCCCTTGCCGCAGCCCGGCCTCGAAGACGTCCATGCCCGACACGCCCTCGGGCATTTCCACCCAGAGCAGCATCCCGCCTTGCGGCACGCTCAGCCGCGTGCCTCGCGGAAAATGCGCGGCGATCGCCTCGGCGGTCAGGTCGCGCTGCGTCTTCAGTTCTCGCCGCAGTCGGGCCAGATGGCGATCGTAGGCGCGCGAGCCCATGTACTCGGCCACGGCGATCTGCGCCAGCGGTTCGTTGGGCCGGCTTTGCGCGAACTTCAGCATGGCGATGCGGGCTTTCCACCGGCCGCCCAGCAGCCAGCCCAGCCGCATGCCAGGGGCCAGCGTCTTGTGCATCGACGAACAATAGATGACGTTGCCCGTGGCGTCCCAGGATTTCGCCGCGGCCAACGGGGTGTCGTCGTCGGTCAGTGCGCCGTACGTGTCGTCTTCGATGAGCGGCACCTGCTGGCGCTCGCACAGCGCCACCAGTCGCGCCTTGTGCGCGTCGGGCATGACGCAACCGAGCGGATTCTGGAAATTCGGCACGACGACGACAGCGCGGATATTGCCGTGCGTCTGGAAGGCCAGGTCCAGCGCTTCGATCGACAGCCCGTGTTGGGGGCTGGTGGGAATCTCGAGCGCGCGCATGCCGAGGCTTTCCAGGATCTGCAGCAGACCGAAGTAGGCGGGCGATTCCACGGCAATGGTGTCGCCGGGCCGGGCCACGGCACGCAGCGCCAGATTCAGGGCCTCGATGCAGCCATGCGTGACGATGACGTCGTCCGGCGTGGCGTTGATGCCGTTGGCCAGCGCGCGACGGGCCAGCACGCCGCGCAGGTCAGGATGCCCCTGCGGCGGCACCGGGCTGACCAGCACCTCCGGCGACTGCCGCAGTGCGCGCGTCATCGCCTGCTTGAGCGCCTCCATGGGATACGCCTGAGGCACCGCCGCGGCCAGCGCAAAGTTGGCGCTGACCCGGTGCGCTTCGCATTTGGCAATGAAGTCCGAAACCCGGTCGTGGATGCCGACATACTGCGCCGCGCCCAGGGTCTGTCGGATGTCCGGCTCGGCCACGGGCGGAATGCTGTTGCGGCGAGGTTTCAGGACGAAGTAGCCGGAGCGGGGACGGGCCTCGATCAGGCCATCGTCCTCGAGCTGGCGGCAGGCCTGCAGCGCCGTGGACAGGCTGACGTGATGGGTGCGCACCAGCGTGCGGACCGAGGGCATGCGCTGGGCGGGGGCCAGCACGCCCGTCTGGATGGCGCGCCGGTAGTGATTGGCCAGGCGTAGGTACAGCGGTTGAGGTTCCATGCGCCGATCTTGCTCCCCGGGGTTGGACGGTGGGTAGGCACAGATGCAGGCAAAGTACACCATAACAGTCACAAAATCGACCCTCTGCATCGGTACAGAAAGCCGATTTTTGTGACTGTTGCGCAAAGCAGGGCGCGCGTAGCCTGTGATGGTCCTTCTGGAGATCATCATGACCCCGCATTCCGACCCCGCCTCGCCAGGCCTGCGCCTGGATATTCCCGCCGGCGCCAGCCGGATTTTCGTTCTGCGCGCAGGCGCTGCCGTCGTCTGCGTCGAAGGCAGCGTGCGCGTCGAGGAAGCGGCAAGCGGCCTGGAAGCCGCAGGGGGCCTGCATCGCGTCGTACCAGCCCGGCTCAACGCGGGCGAGGTTCACGGGGTGGCCTACGGGGGCGCGGTGCGCCTTACCGCGCTTGTCGGTGCGCAGGTGATCTGCCTGGATTGCATGGGGCGCCTGAGCACGATCCTGCGCCACGTCGCCCATGTTTTTCGCGGTTTTCTGTCGAAAAACGGAAACATTCGCGTGGGTGCGCTGCACAAGATTTCAAAATGATGTATGATTCACACATCAGACGCGGGGTGGAGCAGTCTGGCAGCTCGTCGGGCTCATAACCCGAAGGTCGTAGGTTCAAATCCTGCCCCCGCAACCAGTTTCAAGCAGTACCCGGTCTTTCCGGTGGCGCGTTTCAAATGCACCCGGCAAGACCGCAGTAAGAAAAGCCGCGACAATGTCGCGGCTTTTTTTTCGCCTGGCGATTGCGCTGGGTCATGCCTGGATCGCGTCCGGAGTTTCCCGGGTATCCGCGGCCGCACACGGCCGCAACCCTGCGCTACCATGGGCCACGCGCGCTACGTTGCCGCACACAAGGAGTGTCCATGGGAACCGCAAAATACGATCATCCCGGCTACGTTGCTGATACGGGCGCTGAGGGCAAGTACCACGTGGGCATCTGGTGCCCGCACGGGTATCCCGCCCACATCCATATCGGCCGTCCGGCCGACCGCGGCGATCCCTCTGCCTTGCTGAGGCTGCGCATCCCCGATGGCGTGTTCCAGTCGCTGCCGGACGATCCCGAAACCCTTTGCCGCCGCGCGCTTGGACAGGCGCTCGATGCCGGCCTGCTGCGCAGCGTCGCGGTCGACGGCGAATATCAGGAACTGCGTTTTCAGCTCGATGCCGAGCCCTGGTCCGGCCCCATGCACGCAGCCGAGCGCGCCTGATACCCTCCCCAGAACGCGGCAGTTACCCACAGGGATTGTGGAAAACCCTTGGGATAGCTGCTGCGTATATCGAATTTTTCCAGCAAAAACATAGGCTTGGCGCCTGCGGTCAAGAATTGGCCGCTGCGAGCCTTTCGGGACAATGGAACGTGCAGTTGCGACGCGCGTTCGTGGAAGGCCCCCTGACGCCGTGAGACAATCTGCGTCCCGGTGGCCGCGCCGTCCTTCGTCCCTTCTCCTTCCGACTTCTCCCGAATGCTTTCCGCCTTTTCCCGCTCGCGTCCTGTCATGAAGGCGGCGGCGCCATGAGCCTGTCCGCCAAACGCGTTGCCGTCGTCGGGGGCGGCCCCGCCGGTCTCATGGCGGCGGAAAGGCTGAGCGAAGCCGGGGCGCAGGTGGACGTGTTCGACGCCATGCCGTCGGTCGGCCGCAAATTCCTGATGGCGGGCCGCGGCGGCCTGAATTTGACGCATAGCGAGCCCGCCGAGCCTTTTCTTGCCCGCTATGGCGACCGCGCCCCGTTCGTGCAGCCATGGCTGCAGACGATGGACGGCGCCGGTCTGCGCGATTGGGCGCATGCGTTGGGCATCGAAACATTCGTGGGTTCGTCGGGCCGGGTCTTCCCGCAGGAGATGAAGGCGGCGCCTCTGCTGCGGGCCTGGCTTGCCCGACTGCGCGGGCAGGGTGTGCGGTTTCATATGCGGCATCGCTGGCTGGGCTGGCGTGGCGACAATCCCGGCGTGGACTCGCTGCGCTTTGCGACGCCCGACGGTGAAGCGCGCCATGCAGCGGATGCGGTCGTGCTGGCGCTGGGCGGCGGCAGTTGGGCCAAGCTGGGATCCGATGGCGCCTGGATGCCGGATCTGCAGGCGCACGGCGTGCCGGTTGCGCCATTGCGGCCCGCCAACTGCGGGTTCGACGTGGACTGGTCCGATCACTTTCGCAGTCGCTTTGCCGGCCAGCCGGTCAAGCCGGTGGCCATGTCCTGCGGCGGGCCTGGCCGCCAGGGCGAATTCGTCGTGTCCGAGACGGGCATTGAAGGCAGTCTCGTTTATGCATTGTCCGCCACCCTGCGCGACCGGATCGAGGCCGACGGCACCGCCGTGGCCATGCTGGATCTTGCACCGGACTGGTCGCACGCAAAGGTGATGGCGGGGGTGACGCATCCGCGCGGCGCCCGCTCGATGTCAAGCCATCTGCAAAGCCGGCTGGGACTGACGGGGGTGAAGGCGGGCTTGCTGCGGGAATGCGCCAGCGCCGAAGACTTCAAGGACCCCGAACGCCTGGGGCAGCGGATCAAGGCCTTGCCATTGACGCTGCGGCGACCGCGCCCGATCGACGAAGCGATCAGCACGGCGGGCGGGGTGGCCTTCGAGGGGCTGACCACCGGGCTGATGCTCAATGCCGTGCCCGGCGTTTTCTGTGTGGGGGAAATGCTGGATTGGGAGGCGCCCACGGGCGGCTACCTGCTGACCGCCTGCATGGCTAGCGGCGCACGCGGCGCGGCCGGCGTAATTGATTTTCTGAAGGGACAGGACTGAAAAGTCTGTCCTGAATCCGCCGCCCTGAACGGACAGCGGGCGCACTGAAGATCAGGAACCCGTCGGGTGCGGCGCCATGCTCATCGGCGCGCGGGGCGCCAGATCGCTGACGACGTGGCCGACCACGGGCGGCTCGCCTTCGGGCTGCGAAATGATGCCGATCACACGGGTGATGGCGCTGGCGGGAATGGTGGTTCCGTGGGCGGGATCCTGCACCAGTTGCCAGATCGTGGCGTTCGCCATGCCTGTGTCGCCCTCGGTCAGGTCGAGGTTGTCCAGGCAGTTGCGCGCGAAGGAAGACCAATCCGAGGCGTTGCACGGCAGACCGTGTGAGGTTGCCAAGCGGGCCAGGGCCAGCGGCGCGTCGGCCTGGCTTGCGGCGTGCTGGGCAGCGGTGCCCAGCGTGACGTCCAGGGACAGCAGGCGGAGAAACTCAACAACGTTGTCCGTGCTCATCTTGTAGTCTCCTTCCTTTGGGGGCTGTACTCTTCGATCGCCAGCCGGGCCGCTTGCCGGGTTGTCATCCCGGACCTTGTCCCAGCATCGACACCAGCGACTGCTTCAAGCGCGGCGAAAAAATCGGCACCGTATGCGCTACGCCGCTGCGGTCGATGCCTTCTTTGAGTTCGACTGACTGCCCCAGAAAAATTTCCGGAGCGGCAGAAATTTCGTTGTACCGCGCCAGCAATTCATTGACCTGGGCCTGCGCGTCCGCCAGCGTGCTGCTATCGGCCAGCTTACCGGCGGCATGGGTCTGCAAGATGCGATGCAGGTCGTCGATGAACAGCGCCAGGGCGGCCTGTCCGCGGCACTGGGGCTGTTCCCAGCCCCAGCCTTGCGGGCTGGCGCCGGCGGATTGTGATGCTTGTTTCTTCGTCATGTGCGCATCCTAATCCATTGGCGGCAAATACGCGACAGGCGAGAATGCGTCGCAAGTGTCACCGGCGCGTAAGGGTGGTGACGGTTTTTTGTCGGTGTTGTTACACGTGACCGGCTTGTGTCACCGAGCGGCCTTTGAGGTATGCTGGGTTCGGTTTTTTCCATGCCCAGACAGGAGATGTTTATGAAGAACAAAGTCTTTCTCGTCATGATGCTCTCGATTGCTGCGCTGACGGCGGGGTGCAACACCGTTGCCGGGGCCGGTAAAGATATTCAGCGGGGCGGGGAAAAGATCGAAGGAGCCGCGGAAAAGCGGTAGGGCATCAGGCCCTTTGCCGTCATGACGGCGCAAGGCCACGCAGGAAGTGCCGCTCTTGGGCACTTTCGGCGTGGCCTTTTTGCAGCCGCTGGCATAATCGCGAAAGTCCGAATAGCAATGGCGGGAAGAATCATGCGCAAGTCTGTATGGGTGGCTGTCACGTTGGCGGCCACGTTGGCCGGATGCGCCAGCACCGGGGTCTACGAGTCGGAAACCGCAAAGAAGGAGACCTTCAGCGTCGACACCAATTATCAGGCGGCATTCCGCCGAGCCGGCGAATACGTGCGCGCGTGCCATACGCAGGTCAGCCATCCTTATGGCGTCTCTTATGCCTGGCGTCATAGCCTTGGCGAGAAGGGCGCGCCGGACGAAATCCAGCTTTACAAGGTCGGCCAGCCGGCGACCGTGCTCGAACTGATTTCCGCGGAGGCCGATGGCCCCGCCACCGCCAAGGTGACCGTGACGGTGCTGGGCGAAGGGCGCTGGGACGAGGCCGAGATCGCCGCGGCGCGCACGTCGATACAGAGCGCGACGCCGACGTGTCGTAGCGCCACCGGCGGCTGATCCATGGACGCCCGCGCCCAGCAGCTCCGAGCAAACGGCGCGTCGTTCGCGCTGCTGGCCGGCGCGTTTCGTTTTCTGGGGTGGTTGAATGGCGGTGCCGCCCTGATCCTGGTCGGATTCACATTGGGCATCGTGGGGCAGGACATCGCCGCGCCCGATCTGCAGATTCCCTTGTTGTTTTTCCTGGCTGGCCTGGTGCTGGCAGGGCTGGGGGTGGCGTTTGCGTACCTGGCGCAGGTCAGCCTGTTGCGGCAAGGGTACAGTGGCCATCTGACGCGTGATCATTGGCCTGCGCAATTGCTGGCGCTGATTTGCTTCCTGGCCAGCATGCTCGCCTTCTGCGCAGCGTGCTGGTTCGCGGCCGGGCAGGCCGTGACGGCGACACCACAGGCGGCGGCCTACGCTCAGCGGTAAAAATCGCGGGTAAACCCGTATGCGCAAAAATGTTGGACTTGTGTAGATGGTCGGAATAATATGCGCACTGCGTATATAAATCCTCTTTTTGGGGCCCGTCATGAGCATCTCCCAGCAAGCCTTTCTGCGCGACGCCATGCGCCGCCTCAACCTCACCCGCGACGTGTTTGCCACGCGCATTGGCGTCAAGCGCCGGGCGCTTGATACCTGGCTCCTGCCTGAAGGTTCGCAGGAATTTCGCGCGATGCCGGAAGTCGTGCAGCGCTTTGTCAGCGAAATCGTGCAAAACGGCGTGCTGCTGGAAAAATATACGCAAAGCGTACAAGACGGTCCTTTGCGTGACCGCATCGCCGTCGAAGGCAAGAACCAGCTCCTGTCGGTGGACCAGTTCACCCGCGACTCCGTCGAAGACTTGTTCCGCGTGGCCGACATGATGCAACCCATCGCGCGCCGTCAGAAGGTGTCGCGCGTGCTGGAAGGCGCCGTGCTGGGCAACCTGTTCTTCGAGGCCAGCACCCGCACCCGCGTCAGCTTCGGTTCCGCCTTCTGCCGCCTGGGCGGCTCGGTGTGCGACACGACCGGCTTCACGTTCTCGTCGATGGCCAAGGGCGAGTCCATCTATGACACCAGCCGCGTCATGAGCGGCTACGTGGATGCGATGGTCATCCGCCACCCCGATCAAGGCTCGGTCGCGGAATTCGCGCGCGCCACGAACATCCCCGTGGTCAACGGCGGTGACGGCCCGGGCGAACATCCCAGCCAAGCGCTGCTGGACCTGTACACCATCCTGACCGAATTCTCGCGCCTGGGTAAGTTGCTGGACGGCGCGCACATTGCGATGGTCGGCGACCTGAAATACGGCCGCACCGTGCATTCGCTCATCAAGCTGATGGCGCTGTACAAGAACGTGAAGTTCTCGCTGATTTCGCCTAAGGGCCTGGAGATGCCGACCTACATCGTCGAGCAGGCCAGCCGCAACGGCAACATCATCGAACAGAAGTCCTCGCTGGCCGAAGGCCTGGCAGGCGCCGACGTCATCTACGCGACGCGCGTTCAGAAAGAACGCTTCGCCAACGAAGAGAACGAGGGCTACACGCCGGACTTCCAGGTCAACCGCGCCATCATCGACGCCTATTGCAGCCCCGAGACGATCGTGATGCACCCGCTGCCGCGCGACAGCCGTCCGGGCGCCAACGACCTCAGCGTGGACCTGAACCACGATCCGCGTCTGGCCATCTTCCGCCAGACCGATAACGGCATTCCCATCCGCATGGCGATCTTCGCCGTGCTGCTGGGGGTGGAAGGGCTGGTGCAGCATTCGCTGCGTGATGTGACGTGGCAGCATCCGTCGCATGTCGGTCCCGACGATTCGGTCTTCCACGGCCTGGATTGACGTCAGCAGTTCTTGGCGGCGCCGCAAGCGCGGCCCCGCCGCGGTGAATTCAAGCATAATCCGCGCTGGTTTTTCGGGCGCGTGCCGCTGCCAGGCGCGCACGCCGTTCTTGGGCGGATGAGCTTATGTCTTCGAGCAGTACCGGTGTTCCTCCTGCGGCCCCCACCGCCAACGCGACCCCCGCAAACGCGGTCGGCGGCCACGATTGTTACCTGAGCGCCTCCAATGCGCAGGCCTGGGAAGCGGTCTATCAATCGGTCGACGCCGATACGCGCGGCCAGGTTGCGGCGGTGGTGTCGGACCACGCCACGCAGCTGGTCGACGCCTTCTATTCCACCTTGCTTGCCGATGCCGAGGCCGGCCCGCGGCTCTCGCATGAAATCGTGTCGACGCGCCTGCATCGCGGCATGACGCATTGGCTGAAGGACCTGCTGTGTGTGCGCGACCAGGGCGACATCGATGTGCTGCTGGCCACGCAGAAAAAGGTCGGCGAGGTCCATGCGCGCGTCCACATTCCGATCCATCTGGTGATGGCAGGCGCCCGCATCCTGAAGAACGAGATCGCGCAGCGTCTGCGCGCAAGCGGCCTGGATGGCATGGCGACATCGATAGCCACGCAATACGTCTGCAACCTGTTCGATCTGGCGATCGAGCAGATGAGCCGCGCGTTCATGCGCGACATCAACCGCGGCGCGCGCAACGACGAGGCCTATCGCCTCTTCGCGTTGGGGCAGAACATCTCGACCGAGCGCGAACGCCAACGCGCCGCGTTGCTGGAGTGGAGTCAGGCGGTGCTGATCGGCCTGCATTACCGGACGCCGGAGCAGGCGCTGCCGCGTCTGGCAGCCTCGGAGTTCGGTCTGTGGCTGCAGCACAAGGGCGCGGTGCTCTTTGAAAGCGCGCCGGCGCTACGCCAGATCACGGAGGCCGTGGCGCGCCTGGATGACACGGTGCTGCCGCGGATGATGCAAGGGAGCGGCCACGAGCAGGAATCGCTGCCCGACCAGGTTCGTGAGCTGCAAGAGCTGGTGGCGCGTATCAAGCATCTGCTCAACGGCCTTTTCGACATGGTTGCCGAGATCGAAAGCGGCAGCGATCCGCTCACCAACGTGCTGAACCGGCGTTTCCTGCCGTCCGTCATCGGCCGTGAGATCTCGCTGGCCCAGCGTCAGCGGTCCAGTTTTTCGGTGCTGCTGCTGGACATCGATCACTTCAAGGCCATCAACGATGCGCACGGCCACGCAGGGGGTGACCAGATCCTGCGCCAGTTCGCCGAAGTGGTTCACCAGACCTGTCGTTCCAGCGACTTCGTGTTCCGTTACGGCGGCGAGGAATTTCTGGTCGTGCTGGTGGACACGGGACCCGGCGCCGCACTGGCCGCTGCTGAAAAACTCAATGCCGAAATCCGCCGGCACCGCTTCATGATGGCCGATGCGGGCGCGCTGCAGGTGACGGCCAGCATCGGCGTGGCGACCTTCGACGGCCATCCCGACTACGCGTATCTGATCGATCGCGCCGACAAGGCGTTGTACAAGGCCAAGCAGGCCGGCCGTGACCGCAGCGTCGAGGCATGAAAAAGGGCTGCTCCGTTAGGGGCAGCCCTTGTTGCCGATGCGGGTAAGAAGGCTTAGATCTTCTTTTCGCCGCCCAGCGCCTCGACCAGCTCGGCCATCATCTTGGCCAGTTCGCCGGTCATCAGCATCATGTCGGAATCGAACTTTTCGTCGTCATTCGCGGCGACGCCTTCGTTGCCTTCCTTCAGTACGTCCAGGGGCGCCACGCGCTTGACGTCCAGGCCTTCGGTCAGCACGAACGACACGCGGTCGGCCCAGGTCATGGCCAGGCGCGTGCACTGCTTGCCGGACTGGATGTGGCGGCGTACGTCGTCGGCGTCGATGGAGTGCTTGACGTAGCGGATGGCCGCGCCGCTTTCGCCGGACGAGCGCAGCTCGGTG
>NZ_DIEJ01000073.1:0-21935 GCF_002418565.1 Achromobacter sp. UBA5777
CCGTATCGCCGCGCGCCTGCACGTCGGCCAGCACGGGCAGCGCGGCACGGCCCACGGACACCGCCCCGATGCCCAGCAGCAGCGACAGCAGCCGGCTTGCGGAGCCCAGCGTGGCGTTGGCATTTGCGCCCAGGTTGGCGGCGGCATATTGGTCCAGCGGGCCGACGAAGCTCATGGCGACCTGGCCGATCAGCATCACGCCGGCCGCGCTCATCAGCTCGGGCCAGTGCGGCGACTTCAGCGACAGGCGCGGCGCGCCCCAGAAACCGCCGTCGGCGCGCGCGGCCAGCCAGGCCAGCCAGACGGTCTGAATCGCGTAGCCGACCAGCGTGCCCCACAGCAGGGGGCCGACGCCCTCGGCGCTGACGGCCAGCATGACCCAAGCCAGCGTCGCCACGGCAGGCACGCTGTCCAGCAGCGGGTTGNNAGCACGCTGTCCAGCAGCGTGTTGACGTGACGTTCCTGTGCGCGCAGCCGCGCGGCGCTGATGCCCGCGATCAGCAGCAAGGCCGACACGGGTGCGAAGGCGACCAGCAGGTCGCCCGTCATGGCGCGCACTTGCGCCGACAGGCCCTGCCCCAGCCGATCCACCACATAGGGCCAGGCAAACCACGTGAGCAAAGCGAGGGCGACGCCGGCGGCGGCGACCCAGCCTTGAAGCTCGCGGATGAAGAGTTCTTTCTCGGCCCCGCCGGTGCGCGCCAGGCGCACCAGCACCGGGATCAGCACCACCGACAGCACGCCCACGATCGTGACCGGCAGCCAGGTGCCCATGGTCATCGTGAACTGGTAGGCGTCCACGGCGTCGCTGACGCCGTAGCGGTACGCCACCGCCATCTCCTTGATGGCGCCGGCGGCCTTGCCCAGCAGCAGAAACACCGCCACCCGGAACGCGCCCTTGAAGATGCGCTGATGATCCGGGTGGATGTTGCCGAGTTTTCGGACGAGTGCTTTCAACGCAGGAATTGCGTGTACCAGGGCATGGCGACTTCCAGGCCTTGCAGCACCGTGTGCGTGGGCGCGTAGCCCAGCAGGCGGCTGGCCTTGCCGATGTCGGCCTGCGAGTGGCGCACATCGCCCGCGCGGAAGTCACCGTAAACCGGCTGCTTGCCGTAGTCCACGCCCTGGTTGCCCAGGGCCTGCACCAGGAAGCTGAACAGCTGGTTCAGCGTGCTGCGGCCGCTGACGGCCACGTTGTAGACCTGGTTGCGGGCTTCGGGCGCGGCCAGCGCGCCCAGGATGTTGGCCTGCACCGCGTTTTCCACAAAGCAGAAGTCGCGGCTGGTCTCGCCGTCGCCATTGATGGTGACGTCCTTGCCCTGGATCATTGCGGCGGTCCACTTCGGGATCACGGCGGCGTAGGCGCCGTCCGGATCCTGCCGCTTGCCGAACACGTTGAAGTAACGCAGGCCCACCGTCTCGAAGCCATACGAACGCGCAAAGACGTCGGCGTACAGTTCGTTGACGTACTTGGTCACGGCGTACGGCGACAGCGGCTTGCCGATGTTTTCCTCGACCTTGGGCAGCGCCGGATGGTCGCCGTAAGTGGAGCTGGACGCCGCATAGACGAACGACTTCACCTTGGCGTCGCGCGCCGCCACCAGCATGTTCAGGAAACCGCCGATGTTGACTTCATTGGTCGTGATGGGGTCGTTGAGCGAGCGCGGCACCGAGCCCAGCGCGGCCTGGTGCAGCACATAGTCCACGCCTTCGGCCGCCCGGCGGCAGGCGTCCAGGTCACGGATGTCGCCTTCGATGAAGGTGAAGCGCGACCATTGCTCTGGCGAAACGGAAGCCTGGACTTCGTCCAGGTTGCGCTGGTGACCGGTGGCGAAGTTGTCCAGGCCGGTCACGGTCTGGCCAAGCTTGAGCAGGGTTTCCAGCAGGTTCGAACCGATGAAGCCGGCGCAGCCGGTCACCAGCCACTTGCGCGGCGAGGCGGCCAGTTCCTGGGTGACAGTTTCGAATCGTGTGGTCATGGCGAAATCCTTTTACAGACGCAGGTCGGATTCAGCGGGCGACAGCACGTACTTCAGGTCGTACAGGATGTGTTGCGGCTTGCCGAGCTTGCGGATGCCTTCGGCGCCCATGTCCTTGAACTGGTTATGCGCCACGGCCAGGATCACGGCGTCGTACTTGCCTTCCTCGGGCTTGGCCACCGGGGTCAGGCCGTACTCGTGCATGGCTTCGTCGGTGTCGACCCACGGATCGTAGATGTCCACGTCGACGTTGTAGTCGCCCAGTTCGCGAACGATGTCCACGATGCGCGTGTTGCGCAGATCGGGGCAGTTTTCCTTGAAGGCCAGACCCATCACCAGCACGCGGGCGCCTTGCACGTGGATGCGGCGCTTGGTCATGCACTTGACCAGCTGCGACACCACGTAGCTGCCCATGGAGTCATTCAGGCGGCGGCCCGCCAGGATGATCTCGGGGTGGTAGCCGATGGATTGCGCCTTGTGGGTCAGGTAGTAGGGGTCCACGCCGATGCAGTGGCCGCCGACCAGACCCGGACGGAACGGCAGGAAGTTCCACTTGGTGCCGGCGGCCTGCAGCACGGCTTCGGTGTCGATGCCCATCTTGTTGAAGATCAGGGCCAGTTCGTTGATCAGCGCAATGTTCACGTCGCGCTGCGTGTTTTCGATCACCTTGGCGGCTTCGGCCACACGGATGCTGGACGCCTTGTGCGTGCCGGCCGTGATGATTTCCTTGTAGAGCTGGTCGACCAGGGTGGCGACTTCCGGGGTGGAGCCGGAGGTGACCTTCTTGATCGTGCTGACGCGGTGTTCCTTGTCGCCCGGGTTGATGCGCTCGGGGCTGTAGCCGGCGAAGAAGTCGACGTTGTACTTCAGGCCCGACACGCGCTCCAGGACGGGCACGCAGTCTTCTTCGGTGGCGCCGGGGTAGACGGTCGATTCGTAGATGACGATGTCGCCGCGCTTGAGCACCGCGCCGATCGTTTCGCTGGCCTTGACCAGGGGGGTCAGGTCCGGCTGCTTGTACTCGTCGATGGGGGTGGGCACGGTCACGATGAACACGTTGGCCTCGCCCAGTTCGGCGCGTTCGGCGGTGTAGCTCAACTGGCTGGCCTCGGCCAGCTCGGCGTCGCTGACTTCCAGCGTATGGTCGTGGCCCGCCTTCAGCGCGTCGATACGGCGCGTGTTGATGTCAAAGCCAATGACCGGGCGCTTCTTGCCGAACTCAACGGCCAGGGGCAGACCGACGTAGCCAAGGCCGACGACAGCGAGTTTCACATCCTGGATTCGCAACATAACTCTCCCTTCACCGTAGAACGTTTACGGCATTTTAAAGATGGTCTGGTGATGGATACCGAGCCCCCGGCGGCGATCGCCGGGGCACTCGAACTATTCGGTGGTTCGCAGCACGGACGGCAACAACAGCCAGCCCGGGCGGCGCCAGGAGACCAGGCGTGCATACAGCCAGATATAGACGCTGGCAAAGACAACCAGGCTGGCGCTCAGGGCCCAGGCGTTGTCCCACCAGATCGTGGCCGGCACCAGCCCGATCAGCGCCAGCACCCACATGTACGGGGACGCCAGCGCATTGCAAAGCGCGGGAACGGCGTGGCGCCGGCCGCGGCTGAAGGTCACCCGGACCAGCCGGCGGAACACGAGCTGGTGCAAGTGCAGCGCATCGGGCTGGTCAACCGGCACGCCGCGTTTGAAGCGGCGGCGCCAGATCGAGAAACCGGTTTCGAATACGGGGTAGAACAGGACCGCCAGGGCGTAGAACGGCGACACGGACGGGTTGCGCACGACCAGCAGCACGGCCAGTTCGGCCAGCATGAATCCCAGGAAGTACGCGCCGCCATCGCCCAGGAACACGCGTCCGAACGGGAAGTTCCACACCAGGAAGCCCAAGGTCGCGGACGCCAGCGCCGCGGCCACCAGGAAGATCGGCACATCGCCCACCTGCAGGGCAACGAGGCTGATCGACACCGCCATCAACGTGGCGACCATGCCAGCCAGGCCGTTCATGCCGTCAACGATATTCAGCGCATGGGTACAGCCACCCACCGCGAACATGGTGAACAGCAGCGACACGGGCCAGTAGGACAGCACGTAATCCACAGGGGCCATGCCGACGCGGCTGACGCCGCCCAGCAGCCACCACGCGATGGCCGCGGATAGAAAAGCAGCCAGCAAACGCTTGCTGGCGCCGATGTCCTTGGTAATGTCTTCAAGCAGGCCGGCCACGAAAACGGGCAACGCCGCGACGAAGAGCGCGGGCCACAGCCAGGTCAGGGTCATGTTGCTGGGTCCGAGGACCAGCAGGCCGGCCAGCGTACCGGCAAGCACCGCCAGACCGCCGACGCGGGGCGTCGCGCGGGAATGATTGGCTTGGGGCTTGTTGAGGTCGCTATCGCCGGTGAAAGCGCCATGCCAGCGCTCGGACGCCACGATGAGTCCCCCCACCATGAACGCGACCACGCATATATACAGCCAGGTCACTGGATCACCTCTGGTTGGTCTATCGAGACAGGCCCGCCATTATCGGAGGCAGGTGTAACGCCCATATATGGGAGGGATAAGGAAGTGCAATTCCGAGGCACAGAACGTAACGCGCGCAGGCGGGCTATCCGTCCGCCGCGCATGTGACTGGAACGCGCTGGCGCGCGAGCGCCTGGCAGTGCTGGTTTCATGTGGGGGATTGTAGAGCGTTCGGCCTCTGGGCACGCGAAATATGCAAGGGAAAACGCGAAGGCCCCGAGGCCCGCGCGGCGTCGCGCTGCGGGGGTTTTTGCCGACATCGCTTACAAATAGGGACGCAACGATTCGGGACAAAAAAAAGCCCGAGATCGTGAGATCTCGGGCTAAATCCACCAAAGGAGGAGGGTGGAGGAGACAACCGTGGCATGTTGGGAGCGGGACTTCAGCTCGCTGCGCTTCCGGGGTTTTCACCGCGCCGTCTGCGTTTCAACATCCAATGACTGAATAGTACCTACGTTTTTTGTGCGTTGCAAGATTTTTTTTGATCTATTTTCAGAGGCGTTTGCCGCGTTGCTTTTTTGCTGCAAGATTCGCGGCGCCCCTCTGGAAACCCGCACCAGGCAATGCCCTGACCAAAAACGGGGTTTTCGCCGAAGGGGTTTTCCCCTTTCGGACTAACCCTGAACAATAGCGGGTATTCCCACCCTGGCCGCCGCACCAAAATGGTGCTTGACGCACCACGAGGCGGCCGAATTTGCGCATTGCAACATTTTTATCAGATGCGGTTTCAAGTGGCCGGTCAGATCCAATAGGCGGTGGTCGTCATTACCTTGGACATGGCGCGCATGGCCATTTTCACGGGTGCAGGGAGCGGTACGCCCCCCGCCTGCTCGGCGCTGGCACGGTGCTGGGCCTCGTCGTCCTTCATTTTTTGCACGATCTGGCGCGAGCGTTCGTCCTGCACCGGCAAGGTGCGCAAGTGTTCGTCGAGGTGGGCTTCGACCTGCTTTTCGGTTTCGGCCATGAAGCCCAGATTGCGCGGCACGCCGGCCACGCTGGCCATGACGCCCAGGGCGAACGAGCCCGCGTACCAGACCGGATTGAGCAGGCTGGGCCGGCTGCCCAGTTCGTTCAGGCGCTCGTTGCACCACACCAGATGGTCGACTTCTTCGGTGGCGGCGTTGAGCAGCAGCGCGCGCGGGCCGGGTTCCTTGCAGACCGACGCCTGACCGCGGTACAGCGCCTGGGCGCAGACCTCGCCGACGTGGTTGACCCGCATGAGGCCCGCCGCGTGGCGTTTTTCTTGCGCGGACAGGGTCTGCGGCGATTCCTGGGCGGTTGCGGGGTAGGCGCGGCCGGCGCTGGCGTTGCCCGAAAGCACCCGTAGCGCACGATCGGTTTCGGCCAACAGGGCATCCAGGGGACCGTGGCGGCGGCGCAGGGAAACGGGGCCGGATTTGGACAACGTGGTGGACATGGCAACTCCTAGGCAAAACGGACGCCCTGCACCCCTGATGCGGGGTGGGGTTCTCCTGCCCGGGATTGTACGCAACGGGTATCATCAGCCATTGACTGCGCTCAAGCTCAAGGACTCACTGAAATGGAATGCACGATCGACTGGGGCGGCCCGAGCGGCATGCTCTTTACCGCCAGCACGGGCAGCGGCCACGTGGCCGTGATGGACGGCGCCGTGGATGGCGGCGGCCACAACCTGGCGCCCCGCCCCATGGAAATGCTGCTGGCCGGCACGGGCGGCTGCACGGCCTATGACGTGGTGCTGATCCTCAAGCGCGGCCGCCACGCGGTCACGGGCTGCAGCGTCAAGCTGCAGGCCGAGCGCGCCGGCACCGACCCCAAGGTCTTCACGAAGATTCACTTCGCGTTCACCGTCACCGGCGCCAACCTGCCGCGCGCGGCCGTCGAACGCGCCGTACAGCTTTCCCACGAGAAATACTGCTCGGCGTCGGCCATGCTGGAAAAGACCGCCGAGATGACGTTCTCCGTCGACATCGTCGACACGCAGGAAGCTGCCGCTACCGCCTGAGCCGCTGGCGCGGCCGTGGTGTAATTCGGCATTCACCATATATAGGCGCCGCCGCGGCACGTCCGCGGCGGCGCGCTTGCTTCCCCACCCGGGACGGCAGGCACAAGGATCGTCATGAAACAATACCTGGACCTCGTTCAATCCATCCTCGACACCGGCTCGTGGCAGGAAAACCGGACCGGCATCCGCACCCTCAGCATGCCGGGCGCCTCGCTGCGCTTTGACCTGCAGCAGGGCTTTCCCGCCGTCACCACCAAGAAGCTGGCGTTTAAGTCGGCCATTGGCGAAATGGTGGGTTTTCTGCGCGCCTCGCGCAGCGCGGCGGAATTCCGGGAACTCGGCTGCAAGGTCTGGGACCAGAACGCCAACGAGAACGCGCAGTGGCTGGCCAACCCCTACCGCGAAGGTCCTGACGATCTGGGACCGGTCTACGGCGTGCAGTGGCGCCAATGGCCGGCCTACAAGATGCTGGACGCCAGCCGCCCCGCGCAGATCGAAGACGCGCTGTCGCGCGGGTACGCCAAGGTGGCCGACCTTGAAGAGGCCGGCGTGCCGAAGGTGCTGCTGTACAAGGCGGTCGACCAGTTGCGGCAATGTCTGGACACCATTCACGAACGCCCGGGTGACCGGCGCATCCTGTTCCACGGCTGGAACTGGGCGCAGATCGAGGAAATGGCGCTGCCGCCTTGCCACCTGCTCTATCAGTTCCTGCCCAATGCAACGACGCGCGAGATCTCGCTGTGCCTGTACATCCGATCCAATGACGTGGGCCTGGGCACGCCGTTCAACCTGACCGAAGGCGCGGCGCTGCTGCATCTGGTCGGGCGCCTGACCGGCTACACCCCGCGCTGGTTCACCTACTTTATCGGCGATGCGCATATCTATGAGAACCACCTGCCGATGCTGCGCGAGCAACTGACGCGAACGCCGTATGAATCGCCCCGTCTCGTGCTGTCGGACCGCATTCCCGATTTCGCCGTGACCGGCCGCTACGAACCCGAGTGGCTCGAGAACGTTGAACCCGGCGATTTTTCGTTGTCGGGCTACACGCACCACGCGCCCCTGACGGCCGCGATGGCCGTCTGACCCCTGCGCCGGCAGCGCCGGCGACCGCCTTTCAGGGCATATCAGCAACACGCCGGACGCCCGTCCGGCGCCCGATTCCTTGCACGCCCCGCAGCAGGTGAAGATTGGTGAGCTTCTGGAAGCGCGATTTCGGTATAACCCATCCCTTAGCCACGGACGCGCGTCCAGCATGCCGCGCGCCCCGTTGCTTTCGACCGGCCCTTCGGGCGCGCCATGCCGAGCGCCCAAACCGCGCCGACCGCTGGCGTTGCCGCGCCCAATTCCCCATCCCTATAAATAGAGTGTGAGAAAAGCCAGCGACGAGAGCAGGATTCCTCTTGCGACCGGACTGCAACTGTTGACTACCAATTGAATTGAAAATCGTGCCCCGCGCTGCGGCTGTATGCGCTTAGGACAGGACCCCACAAATGCTCGTTGGAACTTATAACCCTTCGCTCGTCCTCGTATCCTTAGGGGTCGCCATCCTGGCGTCGTATACGGCGTTGGGCATGGCCAACCGCGTGAAGGCGTCGAGCGGGCTGCCCGCCGCGAAGTTCTGGCTGGCGGGCGGCGCGTTCGCGATGGGCATCGGCATCTGGTCGATGCACTTTGTGGGCATGCTGGCATTCAGCCTGCCCATCCCCATGGGCTACGACCTGCCCCTGACCGTCCTGTCCTTGGCCATCGCCATCGGTTGCTCGGCCTTCGCGCTGTGGATGGTCTGCAAGGACGAACTGCCGTGGGGCCGGCTGGCCGCGGGCGCGCTGCTGATGGGTTGCGGCATCGCGGCGATGCACTACATCGGCATGGCCGCCATGCGCATGGCGCCGGGCATCGACTACGACCCGACATGGTTCGCGCTGTCCGTGGCGATCGCGATTGCCGCGTCCGGTGCTGCCCTGTGGATCACCTACCGGCTGCGTCAGGACGCGCCGCGCGTGGCGCTGTCGCGCCCGTTGGCCGCCGGAGTCATGGGCCTGGCGATCGTGGGCATGCACTACACGGGCATGGAAGCCGCGAGTTTTCCGGCGGGCAGCATCTGCATGGCGGCCGACGAAGGCATTTCTGCCGGCTGGCTGGCCATCGCCGTGACCGCGGTCACGCTGAGCGTGCTGGCCATCGCGCTGGTGGTGGCCGTGCTGGACAACCGGCTTGAGGCGCGCACGTCGGCGCTGGCCTCGTCGCTGGCCGAAGCCAACGAAGAGCTGGTGCAACTGGCGCTGCACGACACGCTGACCAAATTGCCCAACCGCATCCTGCTGGAAGACCGGATGGAGCAGGCCATCGAAAGCGCCAGCCGCCGCCGAGGCCATTTCGCCGTGCTGTTCTTTGACCTGGACGGTTTCAAGGCCGTCAACGACGCATACGGACACCACACCGGCGACGCGCTGCTGATCGATCTGGCGCAGCGCATCCGCCTTGCCTTGCGCACACAGGACACGGTCGCGCGCCTGGGCGGCGACGAGTTCATCGTGCTGAGCGAGGTGATTGAACCCACCGACGCAGCGAACGTCGCGGACCGGCTGATCGACGCCATCGCACGCCCCGTCACGGTCTACGGCCACGAAGTGCTGGTGACGTCCAGCGTGGGCATCGCGGTCTATCCGAACGACGGCCAGGACACCCACGCCTTGCTGACCAATGCGGACGCGGCGATGTACCACGCCAAGCGGCTGGGCGGCACGGGCTACAGCTTCTTCGAACCGTCCATGAACGCCGATGCCCATGAGCAGATCGAGCTGCTGCACGACCTGCGCCTGGCGCAGGAGCGCGGCCAGTTCGTCCTGCATTACCAGCCCAAATACGAAGCGCCCGCCGGCCCCATCATGGGCGCCGAGGCGCTGCTGCGCTGGAACCACCCAACGCGCGGCCTGGTCGGCCCGGACCAGTTCATTCCCACGGCGGAAAAGACGGGCCTGATCCTGTCGATCGGCGAATGGGTCATCAACGAAGCCTGCCGCCAGATGCGCGAATGGATCGACGTCGGCCAGGGCCACTGGACCATCGCCGTCAACATCTCGGCGCTGCAGTTTTCACATGCCAACCTGGTCGAGACGGTGCGCTCAGCATTGGCGAAGCATGGCGTCCCGCCCGCCTGCCTGACGATCGAAGTGACCGAATCGACCGCCATGCGCGACGCGGAAGCCAGCCTGACGGTGCTCAAGCGCCTGTCCGATCTGGGCGTCACGATCTCCATCGACGATTTCGGCACCGGCTATTCCAGCCTGCTTTATCTGAAGCGGCTGCCCGCGACCGAACTGAAGATCGACCGCGGCTTCGTGAACCAGCTGGACAACGACAACGAAGATGCAGCCATCGTCTCGGCCATCGTGGCGCTGGCGCAGCAGCTCAACCTGCGCATCGTGGCCGAAGGCGTCGAGACCGCTGCGCAGCAGAAATTCCTGACCGGACTGGGTTGCGACTCGCTGCAAGGCTTTCTGCTGGGCAAACCCATGCCGGCCACCGAGTTCCTGGAACACGCGGCGACCTGACGCGCGGGCGGGCTCCTGCAATTTGCTACGCTTACGGGGTCGTTCCGGCTCAACCCTTACCCGTTGCAAGCACGCATGCCCGCAAGCCTTACCCTGATCGTCGCCTATTCCACCAACCGCGCCATCGGCCGCGACAACGCCCTGCCCTGGAAACTGCCGGGCGATCTGGCGCATTTCAAGCGCAGCACGCTGGGCCACCCCATCATCATGGGCCGCAAGACGTGGGACTCGCTGGGCCGTCCCCTGCCCGGCCGCAGCAACATCGTCATCAGCCGCAATCCCGATTTCAGCGCCGCCGGCGCCATCCTGGCGCCCACGCTGGAGGCCGCGGTAGCCGCCTGCGGCGACATCGACGAAGCCTTCGTGATCGGCGGCGCGCAGATCTACGCGCAGGCCCTGCCGCTGGCCCGGCGCGTGTTGGCCACCGAGGTCCATGCCGACGTCGACGGCGACGCGTTCTTTCCGCTGCTGCCGTCTTTTCAGTGGAAGGAAACGTCGCGCGAGAAGCAGCCTGCCGAAAACGGCTACGACTACGATTTCGTCACGTACGAACGCACGTGAGAGTCAGGCGTGACGCATCGGCGTTGACGCACCAACCCGAACGCATCGAGCCGAACGCATCGAGCCGAACTACGCCGCGCCCGCGTTGCGCATGAACCGCCACAGCGCGGGCGCCGCCGAGTACGCCACGTTGAAGCGCACCCACGCCGTGTCGGCCTCGTCCGCTTCGAAGTAGGAACCGGGCGCCAGCCAGATGCCATCCTTGAGCGCCAGCTCCGCCAGGCCATTGGCGCCCCGTTCGCGCCACTGCCCGGCCACCTTCGCCCACAGGAACAGACCGCCTTGCGGCTTTCCATACACCTCGAATCCGTGCTGGCGCATCTGCTCGGCGACCTCGGTGTGCGCCTCGGCCAGCCGCTCGCGGGTGCGCGCGATGTGGGCGCGGTAGCGGCCCTCGCGGATGACCTGGTGCACGATGCGCTCCATGATCTCGGGCGTCGTCAGGCCCACCGCCATCTTGGTGCGCGCGATGTCGCGCACCAGATCGCGATGCGCCACCACGTACCCCACCCGTACCGACGGGCTGATGACCTTGGAATAGCCGCCCAGGTAAACGACGCGGCGCGCGCCGTCCAGCGCGGCCAGCATCGGCGTCACGCCCGGCGCCAGTTCGCGCGAGATGTCGTCTTCCACCACCCACAGCCCGTGCCGCTCCGCTGCCTGCAGAATGCGGAACGCGTTGGCCATGGTGATGCTGGCGCCCGAGGGATTCTGAAGGGCCGTATTGATGAATAGCGCGCGCGGCCGGTGCTGGGCGGCCACGCGCTCCAACGCGTCGCAGTCCAGGCCATCGACCGTGCGCGGCACCGCAATCACGCGCAGACCAGCCAGGCGCAGCATCTGCAGGAGATTCGCGTAGGCCGGCTGCTCGACGACCACCGTGTCGCCCGGGCGCAGCAGCGTGCGGATCACCGTGTCCAGTCCGTGGGTCACGCCCTGCGTCAGCAGCACCTGCGACGCCTCGACCTCCATGCCCTGCGCGCTCAGGCTGGCTGCGATGGTCTCGCGCAGCGGCGCGTAGCCGTACGGGTGGCCATAGTTGGCGATCCGCATCGCGGGCACGCGCCCCATGTGGCGCAGCGCCAGGTGCAGGCCTTCTTCGTTCAGCCATTCGCCGGGCAGCCAGCCGCAGCCCGATTTGATGGGGATGGAGTGGTCGGCAAAGATGTCCGACAGCAGCCAGCCCGCGTTCAGCCGCGGCGGCTCCCAGGACAGGGGTTCGACCCGGCGGGCGGGCGCGTCGGGCGACGCCACCCGGTAGCCTGCGCCGGGACGCGCCGCCAGCCAGCCCTGCGACACCAGCCGGCTGTAGGCGCTGGCCACGGTGAAGGTGCTGACGCCGTACTGGCGCGCGAACTCGCGAACCGAGGGTAGGGACATACCCGGACGCAGGGTCTGCGCCTCGACGGCGCGCAGAATGGCCGCGACGAGCTGTTCGACGAGAGTGGGCGCGGCCCCGCGGCCACGGACGGGTTGGAAGTCGATCACGGGCTAACTGTACAGTTGCAACGCTCTCAACTATACAGTTAGCGCCAAATGCGCGGATTGTATATTTTCATTCCCTGCGGGACGTTCCAGAATCGTCCGAATCCCGCTGCCCGCGCGCGTTTCGCGGCGGCTGCGGTTGTCCCCCCTCTGGAGTCACCATGAACGCCCCCGCCCAGTTGCCCGACCTGTCCCATCTCTGGATGCCCTTTACGGCCAACAAGCAGTTCAAGGCCCAACCGCGCATGCTGGCCAAGGCCAAGGGCATGTACTACACGTCCACGGACGGCCGCCAGATCCTGGACGGCACGGCGGGCCTGTGGTGCGTCAATGCCGGCCACGGCCGCGAAGAGATCGTCGAAGCCATCGCCCGCCAGGCCGGCGTCATGGACTACGCCCCGGGCTTCCAGCTGGGCCACCCGCTCGCCTTCGAGGCCGCCACCGCGGTCGCGGGCCTGATGCCGCAGGGACTGGACCGTGTGTTCTTCACGAACTCGGGCTCCGAATCGGTCGACACCACGCTGAAGATCGCCCTGGCCTACCACCGCGCGCGCGGCGAAGGCCAGCGCACGCGCCTCATCGGCCGCGAGCGCGGCTATCACGGCGTGGGCTTTGGCGGCATCTCGGTGGGCGGCATCTCGGCCAACCGCAAGACGTTTTCGGGCGCCCTGCTGCCCGCCGTGGACCACCTGCCTCACACCCACAACATCGAGCAGAACGCCTACTCGAAGGGCCAGCCCGCGTGGGGCGCGCACCTGGCCGAAGAGCTGGAGCGCATCATCGCCCTGCACGATGCGTCGACCATCGCCGCGGTGATCGTCGAGCCCATGGCCGGCTCCACCGGCGTGCTGATTCCGCCCAAGGGCTACCTGGAAAAGCTGCGCGAGATCACCGCCAAGCACGGCATCCTGCTGATTTTCGATGAGGTCATCACCGCGTACGGCCGCCTGGGCGCCGCCACGGCATCCGAATTCTTCGGCGTGACGCCGGACATCATCGCCATGGCCAAGGGCGTGAGCAACGCCGCCGTTCCCGCCGGCGCCGTCGCCGTCAAGCGCGAAGTGCACGACGCCATCGTCAACGGCCCCGCGGGCGGCATCGAGTTCTTCCACGGCTACACGTACTCGGCGCACCCGCTGGCCGCCGCCGCCATTCTGGCCACGCTGGACATCTATCGCCGCGAGGACCTCTTCGGCCGCGCCCGCAAGCTGTCGGGCGCGTTCCAGGAGGCTGCGCACAGCCTGAAGGGCGCGCCCAACGTCATCGACGTGCGCAACCTGGGCCTGGTGTCCGGCATTGAACTGGCGCCCCGCGCGGGCGCCCCCGGCGCGCGCGCCGCCGAAGTCTTCCAGCGCTGCTTCGACAGCGGCCTGATGGTGCGCTACACGGGCGACATCATCGCCGTCTCGCCGCCGCTCATCATCGACGAGGCGCAGATCGGCCAGATCTTCGAGCAGATCGGCAAGATCCTGAAAGAGGTAGCCTGATCCTTCCCCGCCGCACGCCCGCATGGCGCGCGGCGCAACAGACCCGCACATGGGCGGCCCAGGCCGCCCAGCCGCATTTTTGACGAATCACCGAGCCTTGCATCCATGAAGAAGATTCCCCATTTCATCAACGGCCAACGCTACGACGGCGGCAACAGCCGCTACGCCGACGGCTTCAACCCGGCCACCGGCGAGATCTCCTCGTCGATCCCGCTGGCGTCCAACGACGACGTGGCGCTGGCCGTGGCCGCCGCCAAGGCGGCGTTTCCGGCCTGGTCCGAGACCCCGGCGCTCAAGCGCGCCCGCATCCTCTTCAACTTCAAGGCGCTGCTGGACCAGCATCAGGATGAACTGGCCGAACTGATCACGCGCGAGCACGGCAAGGTGTTCTCGGACGCCAAGGGCGAAGTGATGCGCGGCATCGAGATCGTCGAGTTCGCCTGCGGCATTCCGCAACTGCTCAAGGGCCAGTATTCCGACCAGATCGGCGGCGGCATCGACAACTGGAGCATGCGTCAGGCGCTGGGCGTCGTGGCCGGCATCACGCCGTTCAATTTCCCGATGATGGTGCCGTGCTGGATGTTCCCGGTCGCCATCGCCTGCGGCAACACCTTCGTGCTCAAGCCGTCGGAACGCGATCCGTCCGCGTCCGTGCGCCTGGCCGAACTGCTTACCGAGGCCGGCCTGCCCCCCGGCGTCTTCAACGTGGTCCACGGCGACAAGCAGGCGGTGGACGCGCTGATCTCGCATCCCGACGTCGAGGCGCTGTCCTTCGTCGGCTCCACGCCGATCGCCGAATACATCTATGCCGAAGGCACCAAGCGCGGCAAGCGCGTGCAGGCGCTGGGCGGCGCCAAGAATCACCTGGTGGTCATGCCCGACGCGGACCTGGACCAGGTGACCGACGCGCTGATGGGCGCGGCCTACGGTTCGGCAGGCGAGCGCTGCATGGCGATCTCGGTGGCCGTGGCGGTGGGCGACGTAGCCGACAAGGTCGTCGAACGCCTCACGCCGCGCGTCAAGGCGCTGATCGTCAAGGACGGCATGCAGTCTGACGCCGAAATGGGTCCGCTGGTGACCGCGCAGCACCGCAAGAAAGTGATGGGCTACATCGAGGACGGCATCGCCAGCGGCGCCGATCTGGTGGTGGACGGCCGCGACCTGAAGGTGGCAGGCAACGAGAAGGGATTCTTCCTGGGCGGCACGCTGTTCGACAACGTCAAGCCCGCCATGAACATCTACCGCGAAGAGATTTTCGGCCCGGTGCTGTGCATCGTGCGCGTGCCCGACTTTGCCAGCGCGGTGGAGCTGATCAATGCGCATGAGTTCGGCAACGGCGTGGCGTGCTTCACGTCCGACGGCGGCGTGGCGCGCGCGTTCGCCCGGCAGATCAAGGTCGGGATGGTGGGCATCAACGTGCCCATCCCCGTGCCGATGGCGTGGCATTCGTTCGGCGGCTGGAAGCGCTCGCTGTTTGGCGACCACCACGCGTACGGCGAGGAAGGCATCCGTTTCTACTCGCGCTACAAGAGCGTGATGCAGCGCTGGCCCGACAGCATCGCCAAGGGCGCCGAATTCACCATGCCCGTGGCGAAGTGAGCCCCCCCCGAGGCGCGCAGCGCCTCCCCCCCAGGGGGGCGTCGCAGCGGACCGGCGGAGCCCGGATCCGCGCGACCCCGCTTGGGGAGGGCGAGCATGAATTGGGGCGCGTCGTTCTTGCCTCGGGATTGAGGGGCGTCGCTTGAAGCATTGACACTGCGCGGCGCTTCGCCGCGCCTTCCGAATATCTGTACGACAAGGGGAAACCTGATGCGCATCGGGATCGGCGGCTTTCAGCATGAGACCAATACGTTCGCGCCATCGCGCGCGGCGTGGGAGGATTTTGCGGACAAGGGTGGGGGGTGGCCGAAGCTGGTCAGCGGGCCCGCGATGTTTGAGGCAGTGGCGGGAGCCAATATCCCGGTGGCGGGATTTATCGAGGCCATGGGGCAGCATGCGTTGATTCCCACGACGTGGGCGGCGGCGAGTCCTTCGGGGCATGTGACCCGTGATGCGTTCGAGCGCATCAGCGCGATGATTCTGCAAGGGCTGTCGCAGGCGATGCCGCTGGATGGCGTGTATCTGGACCTGCACGGCGCCATGGTCACCGAGCATCTGGATGACGGTGAAGGCGAGCTGCTCAAGCGTGTGCGTGAACTGGTGGGTCCCAACGTGCCGATCGTGGCCAGTCTGGACCTGCACGCCAACGTGACGCGCGCGATGGTGCGCCATGCTGACGCGCTGGTCTGCTACCGCACCTATCCTCACATCGACATGGCCGAGACCGGGCAGCGCGCCGCCGGCCTGCTGGCGCAGCGGCTGGGCGGCATGCCGCGTCACTATGTGGCGCTGCGCAGCCTGCCCTTTTTGATTCCCCTGTGCTGGCAATCCACCGACATCGAGCCGGCACGCAGCCTGTATCAGTTGGTGGGCGATCTTGAAGCGCGTGGCGCGGCCAGCGTTTCCTTTGCGACCGGATTTCCGGCCGCGGACTTTCCCGAATGCGCGCCCACGGTCTGGGCCTACGGCATGACGCAGGCCGAGGCCGATGCCGCCGCCGACGAGATGACGCGCGCGGTAATGAATGCCGAACAGGACTTCGGCGGCAAGCTCTACACGCCGGACGAAGCCGTGCAGGAAGCGTTGCGGCTGGCGCGCGATGCCTCCAAACCCGTCGTCATCGCCGACGCGCAGGACAACCCCGGCGCGGGCGGCAGTTCCGACACCACCGGCGTGCTGCGCGCGCTCATCCGCCACGATGCGCGCGACACGGCCATCGGTCTGATTGTGGACCCCGCCGCCGCGCTGGCCGCCCACCGCGCTGGTGCAGGCAACACGGTGCGCATTGCACTGGGTGGACATTCGGGTATTCCCCACGACGAACCGCTGGACACCGAGTTCATCGTCGAGAAAACTTCGGAAGGACGCTTCGATACGCATGGTGCGTTCTATCGCGGCTTTCACATGGATCTGGGTCCCAGCGCGTGCCTGCGCATCGGCGGCGTGCGCATCATCCTGGCCTCGAACAAGGTGCAGATGGCCGACCAGGAAATGTTCCGGTTTGCCGGCGTGGAGCCCACGCGCGCCGCCATCCTGGTGGTCAAGAGTTCGGCGCACTTTCGCGCCGATTTCACGCCCATCGCGCACACGATTCTGGTCTGCGCGGCGCCCGGTTCCATGCTGATGGATGCGGCAAAACAACCATGGACACGGTTGCGTCCCGGCATCAGAATGGCGCCTTGCGGGCCGGTGTTTGACGGCCGGTCCGCAGCGACAGCCTGACCCTCGCGCGCCGCTCGAACGCGGCGCGTCAACGACGTAGCGGCCCACGCGCCGCTCACTACGCTTCAAGGGGAAATACATGCTCAAGTTTGTCCGAGCGGCCGCGCTCGCCGGCGTCACTCTCGCCATGGCACATGGGGCCTATGCCGAGACCGTCATCAAGACGGTGATGCACTCACCGCTGCGCCTGACCGATCCGCACGCCACCACCGCCTACATCACGACGTGGCACGGCTACATGATCTACGACACCTTGCTGGCCACCGATGCCGACAACAAGGTCCAGCCGCAGATGCTTGAGAAGTGGGAAGTCTCGCCCGACGGCAAGACCTACACCATGACGCTGCGCCCCGGTCAGAAATGGCATGACGGCCAGCCGGTGACCGCCGAGGATTGCGTCGCGTCGATCAAGCGCTGGGCCGCCGGCGACGGCATGGGACGTACGCTGCTCAAGTTCACCGACAAGATCGAAGTCATCGACGACAAGAGCTTTCGCATCGTCATGAAGGAACCCACGGACCTGGCGCTGCGCGCTCTGTCCAAGCCCACCGGCACCGCGCCGTTCATGATGCCCAAGCGCATCGCCGAACAGGCCATCGGCAAGCCCATCACCGACATGACGGGCTCCGGCCCGTTCAAGGTCGCGGAATTCAAGCCGGGCGTGAAGACCGTCTACGTCAAGAACGCCGATTACGTGCCGCGCAAGGAGCCCGTCAGCGGCCTGGCCGGCGGCAAGGTCGTGCACGTCGACAAGGTCGAATGGGACGTGATGCCCGATGCGCTGACCACCGCCAACGCGCTGCTCGGCGGCGAGATCGACTTTGTCGAGCAGTTCCCGTACGACCTGCTGCCGATGATCGAAGGCAACCCGGACCTGAAGGAAGAGTCGCTCAGCCCGGTCGGCTACTTCACGATGTACCGCTTCAACTTCAAGTACCCGCCCTTCAACAATAAGAAGATCCGCCAGGCCGCCATGTACGCGATCGGCCAGGAAGACGTGATGAAGGCGCTGGTCGGCAATCCCAAGTACTGGAAGACCTGCGCCTCGCTGTGGGGCTGCGGCACGCCGCTGGAAAGCGATATCGGCAAGGACATGGTCGTCCCGTCGAACATCGAGAAGGCCAAGGCGCTGCTCAAGGAAGCCGGCTACGACAACACGCCCATCCTGGTCATGCACGCCACCGACGTGGGCACGCTGTCCGCACAACCCGTCGTCATGGCCGCAGCGCTGCGCAAGGCGGGATTCAACGTCAACCTGGCGGCGATGGACTGGCAAAGCGTGGCCACGCGCCGCGCCTCCAAGGCTGCGCCGGCCGAAGGCGGTTGGAACGTTCACAACACCAACTGGTACGCCACTGACGTGATGGACCCGGTGCGCTCCGCCCCCGCGGCGGCAAACGGCGACAACGCGTGGTTCGGCTGGCCCGAGTTCCCGCAGATCGAAGAGCTGCGCACCAAGATGGCGTTGACTTCGGATCCGGCCGAGCAGAAGAAGATCTCCGAGGAAGTGCAGCGCATCGGCATCGACGAAGGCCTGTACGTGCCGCTGGGCCAGATGTCCGTGCCCACCGTCTACTCGACCAAGCTGTCGGGCCTGGTGCACGCGCCGGTCTTCGCGTTCTGGAACGTCAAAAAGGCCCCTTGATGGGCTCGGGGCCTGCGCGCCGCAGCAAGCAGTCCGCGCAGGCCTAATTGGTACAGGGGGAAATACATGCTGGCATTTGTCTCACGCCGGCTCCTCGCGACCATCCCGGTTCTGGTGATGGTCGCGGTGGTGGTCTTTGCGATATTGCGTTTCAGCCCCGGGGATCCGGCCATCATCATGGCGGGCGACGGCGCCACGCCCGAACGTATCGTCCAGATACGGCAGACGATGGGCCTGGACCAGCCGGTGGTCAAACAGTTCTTCATCTGGGGCGGCAAGCTCCTGCAGGGCGACCTGGGCACCTCGCTCATGTCCGGCGTGCCGGTCACGAAACTCATCGCGCAGCGTCTTGAGCCGTCGATGAGCCTGGCGGTGCTGACGCTGGTCTTCACGCTGCTCGTCGCCATTCCGCTGGGCGTGCTGGCCGCTTGGCGGCAAGGCAAGCTGCTGGACCGTGCCGTGATGGGTTTCTCGGTGCTGGGGTTCTCGGTGCCGGTGTTCGTCACCGGCTACCTGCTGATCTGGGCCTTCGCCATCAAGCTGGGCTGGTTCAACGTGCAGGGCTACGTGCCGCTTGAAAAAGGATTCTGGCCGTTCCTGCACCGGCTCATCCTGCCCTCGCTCGCGCTGTCCACCGTGTATGTCGCGCTGATCGCGCGCATCACGCGCACCAGCGTCATCGAGGTCATGGGCGAGGACTTCATCCGCACCGCGCGCTCCAAGGGCCTGGGCGAAACCGGCGTGCTGCTCGGACACGCGCTGCGCAATGCCGCCGTGCCCATCGCCACGGTGGTAGGTGTGGGCATCGCGCTGCTGATCAGCGGCGTCGTCGTCACCGAATCGGTCTTCAACATCCCGGGCCTCGGCCGGCTGGTGGTGGAAGCCGTGCTGGCGCGCGACTATCCCGTCATCCAGGGCCTGACGCTTTTCTTCGCGTTCGTCTACGTGTTCATCAATCTGGTTGTCGATTGCGCCTACACGGTGTTCGACCCGCGTATCCGGTACTGACGCCATGAGCATGCAAACGCCAACCGACGCCGCCGCACAGGCGGCCGCCGACCTCCCCGGAGGCGGCACGCCCCACATCACCGCCTGGCGGCAGATCCGCCAGGGACTCAAGAGCTGGCCCGTCATGCTCGCGCTGGTGGTGCTGGCGGCGATCGTCTTCATCGCCATTTTTGCGCCGCTGCTGGGCACGGTCGATCCCACCCAACTCAACCCGGGCGGGCGCCTGAAGCAGCCCTTCACCGACTACTTCCTGGGCACCGACGCGTTCGGGCGCGACGTGTGGTCGCGCGTGGCCTACGGCGCGCGCATCTCGCTGATCGCGGGCCTGGGCGCCGCCTTGGTCAGCGTGGCCCTCGGGCTGGTCATCGGCGTCATCGCCGGCTGGTTCCGGTCGCTGGACGGCCCCATCATGCGCACGATGGACGCCATCATGGCGATCCCCGGCATCCTGCTGGCGATCGCGCTGGTGTCGGTCACCGGCGCCAGCATCACGACCGTGCTCGTGGCCATCACCATTCCGGAAATCCCCCGGGTGGTGCGGCTGGTGCGCGGCCAGATCCTGAGCGTGCGCGGCGAACCCTATGTGGAGGCCGCGCTGGCGCTGGGCACACCGTTGCCGCTGCTGCTGTGGCGGCACATGGTGCCCAGCACCATCGCGCCGCTGACGGTGCAAGGCACGTACGTCTTTGCGTCCGCGATGCTGACCGAAGCCATCCTGAGCTTCCTGGGCGCGGGCATCCCGCCCGAGATCGCGTCCTGGGGCAACATCATGTCCGAAGGCCGCATGTACTTCCGCATGCTGCCCGGCCTGATCCTGTTCCCCGGACTGTTCCTGTCGCTGACCGTGCTCAGCGTGAACATCCTGGGCGACGCCTTGCGCGACGCGCTGGACCCGAAAATGGTGCGCAGGATCTGATGCCGATGAACTATTCCCCCAATCCCCCCGCGGGCGATACCTCGTCCGCCATCCTGGCCATCCGCAACCTGTCGGTCGAAGTCGCCGGCGCGGGCAACCGCGTCGTACGCAACCTGAGCCTGGACGTGCACGCCGGCGAAACGGTGTGCGTGGTCGGCGAATCCGGTTCGGGCAAGTCCGTCACGTCGCTGGCCGTCATGGGCCTGTTGCCGCAAGGCATCCTGAACATCAGCGCGGGTTCCATCCGCGTCGAGGGCGAGGACGTCGCCACGGCCACGCAGCGCCGCCTGCGCGAGCTGCGCGCGACGCGCATGGCCATGGTCTTTCAAGAGCCCATGACCGCGCTGAACCCTGTGCACACGGTCGGCAAGCAGGTCGACGAGGTGCTGCGCCTGCACCGCAAGAACATGTCGGCGGCCGAACGCCGCGCCAAGGTGCTGGACATGTTCCAGTCGGTGCACCTGCCCGACATCGAACGCATCTACGACGCCTATCCGCACCAGCTCTCGGGCGGCCAGCGCCAGCGCATCGTGATCGCGATGGCGCTGATCCTGGAACCCAAGCTGCTGATCGCCGACGAGCCCACCACGGCGCTGGACGTCACCACGCAGAAGCAGATCCTGGCGCTCATCAAGGAGCTGCAGGTCAAGCATCAGACGGCCGTGCTGTTCATCACGCACGACTTCGGCGTGGTGGCCGAGATCGCGGACCGCATCGTCGTTATGAACCGCGGCGACCTGATCGAAAGCGGCACGCGTCACGAGATCCTGGCCGAGCCCAAGCAGTCCTACACGCGCCGCCTGGTGTCGTCGGTGCCCAGCCTGGTCCCGTCGCGCCGCGAACCGCCGACGGGCACGCCGGTGCTGCACGTCAAGGGCCTGGGCCGCACCTATGGCGGCAAGGGCTCGCTGTTCTCGCGCAAGGCGGCGCAGCACGTCGTCGCCGCCACGGACGTCAACCTGACCCTGCGCAAGGGCGAGATCCTGGGCATCGTCGGTGAATCCGGGTCGGGCAAATCGACGGTGGCGCGCTGCATCGTGCGGCTCATCGAGCCCACGGCCGGCCACATGATGATGGGCGGCGAAGACCTGAGCACGCTGTCCGGCTCGGCGCTGCGTCCCGTGCGCCGGCGCATCCAGATCGTGTTCAAGGATCCGTACCGGTCGCTGAATCCGCGCCGCACGGTGGGCGAATCCATCATCGAGGGGCTGCTGAACTTCGGCGTGGCCCGCGAACAGGCGCTCAAGCGCGCCAGCGAAACCCTCAGCGTCGTGGGCCTGAGTCCCGACGCCATGCGGCGCTATCCGCACCAATTTTCAGGCGGCCAGCGCCAGCGCATCTGCATCGCACGCGCCTTGGTCATGGACCCGGAGATCCTGGTGGCCGACGAAGCCGTGTCGGCGCTGGACGTGTCCGTGCAGGCGCAGGTGCTGGAGCTGCTGGAGCAGGTGCGCGAGCGCACC